>CAZUZJ010000029.1:0-14662 GCA_964624225.1 uncultured Desulfobulbia bacterium
GATGAGGCGGGGATTGCAGCAGGCCAGGCGCAGCTTCATGATCTCCGCCAGGATCTGCATGTGGCGCTGCGGCTGGGTGCTGTCCTGCCGTTCAATCGTTTCCAGGGCGTGACGGCGCAGTGCCTCGTAAAAGGCGGCCTCTTCTCTGGTCATGTCAACGTGCAGGATCACTTCGGTGCGGGGCGGCAGCTCCTCGAGGACCTGGCTTTTCAGGCGGCGCAGAATAAAGGGCTGGATCAATTTTTTCAGCTTTTTCCGGGCCCGGCCGTCCTGTTCCTTTTCAATGGGAACGGCAAAACGACGGTTGAAATGATCGAGTGAGCCGAGCAGGCCTGGATTGATGAAGTGAAAGAGATTCCACAGCTCGCCCAGGTGATTTTCAATGGGGGTGCCGGTGGTGATCATCCGGAAGTGTCCTTTCAGCTCCATGGCAGCCCGGGATCGTTTGGTGGCGATATTCTTGATCGCCTGGGCCTCGTCCAGGACAATGACCTGCCATTCCCGGGTGGCGAGCAGTTTGTGCTCCTGTTGCAGCAGTCCATAACTGCAGATCGCGACGTCAAAGGGACCGAGACCGGCGATCAGGTCGGCCCGCTCCTTGCCGCCGAACAGGACGCCGTTCAGGGTCGGGGTGAATTTCCTGATTTCCTCTTCCCAGTTCATGCAGACCGAGGTCGGCGCCACCACGAGGGAAGGGCCGTTGCGAGCCTCACGCAGGATGATGCCAAGCGTCTGGATCGTTTTCCCGAGACCCATGTCGTCGGCCAGGCAGGCGCCAACCCCCCAGTGTTGGAGCCGGGTCAGCCATTTGAACCCTTCAGTCTGATAGCGGCGCAGCTCGGCCTGCAGGGTGGAGGGAATTTCCGGATCAAGGTCATGGGCTGCCCGCATGCGTTGCAGCCGTTCCTGCCATTGGCTGTCAGCGCTGATGAGCCCGCCGTTTTCCGTGACCTGGTCCAGGACCCCGGCGGCCAGCGGATGAATGCGCCTTCTGCCGCTTTTGGTTTCCTCGGTGTAGCTGTCCAGCTCATCGAGCTGGCGGCGTAGTTCCCGGGAAAGGGCGAGAAAGCCGCCCTGCCCCAGGGGAACAAAGCGACCACGGCTGACGCGGCTGGCCTCCAGCAACTGTTTCATGTCAAGGATCAGATCCGGAGAAACGGTCAGTTCGCCGTCGAGTTCAAACCAGTTTTTTTTCTGGCGGATGTGGAGATGAAGATCACTGAAGGTCGCCTGCCGGCGGATGGTGAGGCGCTGACCTTCCGGCCATTCGACATTGACCATATCCCCCAGCAGTTCAATCTCGGACAAGGCTTCAAGGCAGTCCTGGATGTCGTCGATCAGCCATTCCCAGTCCTCGTCGGGCAGTCTGGCCAGAGTGGGGCAGAGCGATTCGATGCGCTGGCAGTTGTCACGTTCCTCCTGGAGATTGCGCAACGCCTGCAGGCGTCTGCCGTTTATCTCGGTAATCACCCCGACAGCACCCTCTCCCGGATGGAGATACGGACCGTTGTCGATGAATGGGCGCACGAGAAAAGCGATGCGGAATCCGGTGCCCACCGGCAGCAGTTGAATGATGATCCTGGCTGAGGCAGTAACCTTTTCGATGTCCGCCGCGCTTTCGTCGATATCGGAATGGATGGTGAGGCAGGATGTGAGGTTGCCGAGGGTGGTCAGGACCTCGTTTTTTGCCGACAGGGGAACACGCAGACCGTCGTCGCCGATGATGTTGATGATCCTGTGTTGTTTCGGTGAGATGGTTATGATGGAAAAACGTGTCGGTGTCTCCGGCAGGACGAGAACGTTTTCGTCGCCAATGGGATGGGTAAAGGTGAGGCGAAGATGGTCGTCATCAATGGTCACCCGCAGCTGTGGTTCTCCTTTGACAAATTCGACGACGCTGTGCGGCGGCAGGGCTGAGAAGAGCAGAGGATGGCCGATCAGGGCCGGCAAAGCCTCATCCATATCGAAGGTGAAGCTGGTCATCCGGTGTGTTTCATGGGCGCGGAGGGCTGCGCGTACCTTGCGGTCCTGCTCGGTCAGGAAGTCGAGGTCGTCGCCGCTGTACAGACGTTTCAGGGAAACCGTTCTGCCAAGACCCCAGTTACCTTTGGCCGTCATTTTCTGCTCCCTCGGTTCCAGGGAGAGAAAACCGTCCCGAAACTCCACCAGCCAGGCAAGACGACTGCGGGCGTACCGCTCCCCCTCCTCTGAACGGCTGACGAGATTGAGGGCCTTCAGCGCCCGTTGCCAGACTTTTTCATGGGGAACGGCGGCGAGCAGGGAACTGCTGCCCGTCTGCTGCCGCATGATCCGGCTGTATTCGGCCAATTCGGGATGCTCGCAGGCCTGTTCAAGCAGAGTGGCGTATTCCATCGCCAGCCAGGCAAAACCGTTTACCTTGGCCAACCTGAAAAAATGAAGCATCTCGTCCCGCTGCGCTGGCTTGATCACGCCATTCAGCCAGTAAGTGCCAAGCCCCACGAAGAGAGAGGCTATCCCGTTTCGTTCCGGCGCGTCCCAGAGCTGGACGGCGCGACCGGGACTGAAGGATTCTGTTTTTGCCTTGGCAACGGCGGCAAGAGATCGGTAAGCAGAGCGCAGTTCGTTGGCCGGTTGTGCCGTTTCCAGGTGGCTGACAATCGTGATAATCTCTGCGTAGTTGGTAAAATCACCACTTTGGAGCAGGGTAAGAAGATAGATAAGGCCTTCACCGCCGGCAAAAAAGGCGGAAGTGTCTTCTTTGTTCTCCCGGAGAATGCGCAGGGCTGAACGGAATGCGGCGATCGCCTTTTGCGTGTGGTTGTGGAGAAAAAAAATCCAGCCCCGCAGCCCGGAGGCGTCGGCACAGGTGCCGGCCCGGTTCGTCTCCTCCTCTGCCGCGCTCCATTCCCCGCGCAACAGCAGGTGCAGGATGCGCAGATAGTAGACAGCCGGCCAGCCAGGTTCGGGGATGCGCTGTAACGTCAGCTCATCTCGCAGGTATGCAAGGGGAGAATCAAAGGAGTGGAGGTCGCGCAGGCAACGCGTACTGATTTCGTGCAGGCAGTGGAGCTGAAGGTGCGGCGGCAGGGTGGAAAACCATGCCGGCTCAAAGGGGTTGTTGACGATCTCCGGCAGCGGCGAATCCTGCTCGGTGGCGCCCGGACAGTCATAATAGGCCAGCAGATGGTGATTGAAACAGTCGAAGTCGCCGGTGTAGAGGCCGATGCGCATTTCCCGGAGATGACGGTCTCTTTTACAGGGCAGCAGGTCGGCACCATCCTCCTGGAGCGGCAAATGACGCCGAACGATAGCTGCCATCAGGGCGAATCTGCCGGCGGCCTGCGCCTTTCTGCTGACGATTTCACGGATAAGAAGGTTGCAGCGGCCGTTCCAGGTGAGCAGGTGCTGCTGCTGTAAACGGCGCAGGATGGCCGAAGGGGCTTCCTCGTTTTTTGTTGCCGGAGTGGTGCTGCACTGCTGATAGTCGCGGAAGCAGTCGATGATGTCGGCGGTGGCGACCGGTTCATGGATGACGGAGACGAGTTCCAGTATCTCCTGCTCGTTGGGCGCCAGGGCTGCGAAGCTCTGCAGAAGCCGGCTTCGGTCGTTGCTAAAGGAAAATGTTGCCATTTTGTCACTATACCATATATTGAAACGGTCAACGCCTTCAATCCTGTACTTTTTCAACACCTGCCGAAGATTTATGGACATTCTCTTCCTGGGAGTCGGTGAGGCCTGCGATGAGCGGTATACCAACACCTCGCTGCTGGTAAAAGGCGCCAGCGGCGCCACCTTTCTGCTTGACTGCGGATTTTCCGTTCCCCATCTTTTTTTTGCCGAATGTTGCGTCGCTGACGCACTCGATGCTGTCTGGCTCTCTCATTTTCATGGCGATCATTTTTTCGGCATGCCTCTGCTGCTGTTGCGTCTGTGGGAGATGGGACGGACCAGACCGCTGCTCATTCTCGGCCCACCGGGGGTAAAGGAAAAGGTCGTGGCTGCCATGGAGCTTGCCTATCCGAACTTCCTGCCGCGGCTCGCGTTTCCTCTCACCTGGCTCCCCCTGACTCCGGGCTGCGAGCGCGAAATTGGCGGGTGTTGCTGCTCGTGCGCCGAAAATGTCCACAGTCAGCCCAGTTTGTCCCTGCGCATCGCCGATGGGTCGCGTACCCTGTTCTACAGCGGCGATGGCCGACCCACCCCGGCTTCGGCCAAGCTGGCAACAGGCTGTGATCTTGTTGTCCATGAGTCCTTCTGGGTCGATGAAGAGGCCGAGGGGCACGGCAGTGTGATCGGCAGCATCGACTTTGCCGTTCGGGCGGCGGCCCGGCGGTTGGCGCTTGTCCACCTGAATCGAAAGTGCCGGCACCTCCGGCGTCAGGCGATCGATGACCTCATTGCCGCCGCCGCGCTTCCCGTTTTTCTTCCGGAGCCCGGCGACAGGGTTTCTCTGTAAGACGATCAGCCTTCGCGACCCTCTCCGAGGGGCGGTGGGCCCGGAATCGCTTGACTCCGGCGCGACAGTGACTATATTGAATGTCGGATAATGAATTTTGCCCGGACAGCGGCGCTTTCTGCCGCAAAGAGGGCGAGCAGATGACGACTGACACTGATTGGAGGAAACAATGTACGACAGCAGCTATGGCAGAACGATACCAGCGTCCCAGGCCCAGACTCAGGCATCGACCGTCTTTCTGGCCAAGGTCTTCAACTGGATGGCGATGGGATTGGGCCTGACCGGCATCATCGCTTTTTTCGTCGCCAATTCCGCCACGGCCATGCAGATCTTTATCGGCAACCCGCTCATGCGCTGGGGCATCATCATCGCGGAGCTGGGTCTGGTCTTTTATCTCTCGGCGCGGGTCATGCGCCTGTCCGCCCCGGCGGCGACAGGCCTTTTTCTTCTCTACTCGGCCTTGAACGGCATCACTCTGTCGGTGATTCTGCAGATTTATACCGCCACTTCGGTGGCAGCAACCTTTTTCATCACCGCCGGCATGTTCGGTGCCATGGCGATTTACGGCCTGGTGACAAAAAAGGATCTGAGTGGCCTCGGCTCCTTCATGTTCATGGGGCTGATCGGCATCATCATCGCCTCCATCGTCAACATCTTTCTGCAGAGTTCGATGGTTGCCTGGGTGGTTTCCGGTCTCGGGGTAATTATCTTCACCGGGCTTACCGCCTATGACGTGCAGAAGATTACCCAGATGGGCGCCTCCGGCATCATGCAGGAAGGGGAAACCGCGATCCGGCGCATGGCGATCATGGGCGCTCTGGCCCTTTACCTCGATTTTATCAACCTCTTTCTCAGCCTGCTTCATTTTCTCGGCAACCGTGATTGATCGGCGGATGCCGGTACCGGTTGCCTGAAAATGTCCCTGAAGAGGGCAACAAAAAAGGAAGCTGACCATGCCGGTCAGCTTCCTTTTTTGTTGAGTGGAGATACAAGCTGGAGAGTATTTACAGTTTCCCCTGCTTTTTTTCGTACTTCTCGTTCAGCATGCGCAGCTTCTCCAGATACTGATCCCTGTTGCGAAGATCGGTGACCACCCGCATTTCGTCAAGCAGGGAGGTGATCGGATAGCGGATGTCGAAGCCGAGGTGATTGGCCCCTGTGTCGTTGGCCTGATCGAGCACGAGGATGCAGTAATATTTTGCCAGAGAGCGCAGTGCGATTTCCCGACGGGCAAGATATGCCTGACCGCCAAGAGTGTTAAGGAAATAGACCGAATAGGTGTAGAGTTCCGGCAGGGGCGGCGAGATGGCATAGCCGATGCGGCGGCATTCCTGCCGCGGATCGATGAGGGTGTAAAAATCGGCCAGCACCGTTTCCTGCGCCGCCTTTTCGTGGGCCATTATTTTTTTCAGATTAAACATGTTTTTGGGGCCAAGAACCCGAAAAAAGTGGGCCGCATTCTGGAGGATGGAGAGGAGATTGTCGGTTTCCCTGACGATTTTCGGGGGATTGGCAAGAAGTTTCGTGATGATCTGGCGGAAATAGGCTTTTGCATCGACGTCGAGCTGTAAATCCGTTACATACTGCTGTTCGTCAAGATGCGCGAAAAACTGATCGATGCGATCCGCCGCTGCCTGACAGGGGTCGGCCGGCGGGGTGACTTCCTGCGTCCCGGCGGTATCGGCATCAACGGCGGCAGTCTCTTCAGCGGTTGGCGTTATGCTGGCGAGAGGGGGAGTGATCTCATCTGTCTGCACACTCTTTTTTTCCAGAACAGCAACCTTGTCGTCTAATTTCTGCAGGTCCTGCTCAAGGGAAATTGCCGGGCGCGTATCGTCGTGTCTGCCGGTTTTGAAGGAAAAGAAGAGTGCCAGCAGGGCGAGAAGAATAAGGAAGAAAAAGAACAGAACAGTGGATTTGGAGGATTTTTTCGTGCGTGTCATGTGGGTCTCTTGATCATTTGGGGGTTGTCATTGAAGAAGAATTTACGCGCAGATTGATTTTCTGTCTGGATCGGGAGGGGGATGTTTGTTATGATCTACTCTATCCCGCTTTTCATTACGAGTCAAACAGAATTCTTCTATTGCAACATCCTTCTCTGCGCCGCTTACCGGATCCGGTCGGCTCGGGATGACGGGGAGGGGGAAGACCCGTGGAATATGCCATGTCGTTTGACAGAATAAAGATCCTGCTTGTCGATGATTCGGCCGTCATGCGGCGCATTATTGCCTCGTTTCTGGTGAAAATGGGATGCGCGCAGGTCACGGAGGCTTCCTGTGTTTCTCAGGCGCTGCATGCGATTGATGACGAAAGGCCGGATCTGGTTATTTGCGATTACGCCATGCCCGGCCTGACCGGTCTCGATCTGCTGAAGAGGATACGGTGTGATCCGCGAAACAACAAGGTGGTTTTTGTCATGGTCACCGCTGAGGCGCAACTCTGTCAAATTCTCAGCGCGTTCCGGGAAGGGGCTGATCAGTATGTCACCAAGCCTTTTACCAGGGAGTATCTGTGCTATATCCTTGAACGGGCACTTGGGGATTTTTAACGTTTTTATTGAAAACGGCAACGGGACAGGCGGCTGAAAAAAAAATGATTTCGTGGCTGAAGGGCAATAATAAGGAAAACTGGTTGGAGATTTCTCTGCCGTTCGTCGCCAAGAGTCCGGCGATGAAGATGAAATGGCTGAAGAGGGTGCTGAAAAAAGGATCCTTGTCAGAGGACGAAATCACCCCCTATGTCCGTTTGCTGGTGCAGGATCTCAGTCTGGAGGAGGAGGCCGAACTTGTCTCGCTTTTTCGCGAGCTTGATGAAGATATGCAATGCGGGCTGCTCGCCGCAGCCGACATCTATGATACCCCCAAGGTCTTTCGTCTCTGTCCGCGTCCGACCCGGCGCCATGTGGAGCTCGCTCTGCTGAAGCAGGTACCGCCCTATGAGAAAAAGAAGCAGCTTGTGATCGACCGGGTTTTTTATGCAATCAGCGATTATTCGCGGGAGCTGCTCGATGAGGTGGGGCGCGATCTCATTGCCAGGGGAAGCGCATCGTCGAGCTTACGGGAAAATTACGAACGCTTTCAGGCGATTCTGGAGGACGAGAAATTTCTTCTCTCGCTCTATCCCAACGCCCGCTAAGAAAGGGGGGAGTGGCCAGCCATCTGTCTTCTTCAACAGACGGCTGGCGTAGATATTGCTTGGAAAACGGCTTATTTCTTTTTCTTTTTGGCGCCGGCCGCTGCCCTCTTGGAGGCCTTGAGGGGATTTATTTTGGTAGTGCCAACCGTGATCTCCGGTTTCTTGTGGGTGGCAAAATTACAGATGCCGAGGCGCCATTTGGAATCGGGATGGGCATAGGTCTGGCAGTATTTGGTGTTGTTTGCCTCAATGACCCGATCACAGCCTTCACATGCCTCGATGATGGGATTGAAAAAACCGCTGGTGTGTAAATCGGTTGCCGCTGGCGCGTTGCTTGCCATGGGGAGTTCTCCTTCTGTTCAAAAAAAATATTTCGATCCGGAAAAAAGATTGTATTTTTTTAAGTCGATTGCTTCATGAAAACACAACTATTTAAATGAATAGGGGAGTGCTGTCAATAGAAAAAGTCTTGTTGCCGCTGCAACCGGGGAGGTTTTGCCCAGCCCGGCGCAGGGCAGATGCGAGGGGAGATCGCCGCTGACTTTTTTCCGCTGACGGAACCGATCCGGCGTTGGAAAAGAAAAACCGCTAAGAAATCGAAAACATTGTTAATTGTGTTGTTTTTCCAATAATCTTCTTATAGAATTTAGTATTCACGGTGATGCCGCCCACCCTCCCTGCAGCAAGTGCGCAGAGCGGATGGACGCAGATGGGGTATCGCCGCATGACTCACCGCATAAAGGAATAATCGCATGCCTGTTTATACATGGAAGGGAGTCAACTCCTACGGAGAGAAACGGCAGGGTAAGCTGGAGGCGCCCAGTGAAGCAGCTGCCCTAAGCCAGTTGAAGAAGATCCGGATCAAACCCACGGTTCTCAAGGAGGCGCCCAAGGACCTTTTCGCCAGTCTCCCCATGTTTCAGCCCAAGGTGACCGGTAAGGATGTGGTCATCTTCACCCGCCAGCTCTCCACCATGATCGACGCCGGTCTTCCTCTGGTGCAGAGTCTGGAGATTCTGGCCGGTCAGCAGGACAATCCCACCTTTAAGAAGCTGCTGAACGCCATTCGTCTTGACGTGGAAACCGGCATGACCTTTGCCGACTCCATGAAAAAGCATCCCAAGGTCTTTGACAATCTCTATTGTAATATGATCGACGCCGGTGAGATGGGCGGCATCCTCGACACCATTCTCAATCGGCTGGCCGCCTTTATGGAAAAGAGCATGGCGCTCAGGAAAAAAATCAAGGGCGCCATGACCTATCCGATCATCTGTCTCTGCATCGCCCTGGTCATCACTGCGGTTATCCTTATTTTCGTTGTTCCGGTTTTCGCCAAGATGTTCGCCGATTTCGGCTCCGCCCTGCCGGCCCCGACCCAGTTTGTCGTTGATGCCAGCAACTTTGTCAAAGGTAATTTTTTCCTCATGTTCGTGGCGCTGGCGCTGGTGGTGGTCGTTATCCGGAAGATTTACAATACCGAACAGGGCCGGAAAAAAATTGATATCCTCCTGCTCAAGGCGCCGGTTTTTGGTCCCCTGATCCGCAAGGTGGCGGTGGCCAAATTCACCCGCACCCTTGGCACCATGCTGCACAGCGGCGTGCCGATCCTCGAATCGCTCAGTGTCGTCGGGAAAACGGCAGGCAACAAGGTGATCGAACAGGCGGTTTTCCGGGTGGCTGACAGTATCACCGAAGGCCGTTCCATCGCCGAACCACTTGAGGAGACCGGCGTTTTCCCCAGTATGGTGGTGCAGATGATCAATGTCGGTGAGTCAACCGGTGCCCTGGATACCATGCTGGAAAAGATTGCGGATTTTTATGACGAAGAGGTTGATCAGGCGGTGGAAAACATGACGGCCATGATCGAACCTTTCATGATGGTTTTTCTCGGCGGCCTGATCGGTGGTCTGGTTATCGCCATGTATCTGCCTATTTTCAAGATGGCCAGCGTTGTCGGTTGATGTTGACAAAATATGAAAGAAACAGAATAGTTGTGGATTGTTCACCGTCCTGATCCTGCCCGGCTGGTGACGGAACGTCAATGAGGATTTCTTTTGAGGAGGAGAAGAAGAGATGGGTGAGATAGTAGGTGTCATCGGCCGCGAAGTCATTGATTCACGGGGGAATCCCACCGTGGAGGTGGAAGTGCATCTGGAAACCGGAGTCATGGGGCGGGCCATTGTCCCGTCCGGCGCCTCGACCGGCAGCAGGGAGGCGCTCGAATTGCGCGATACCCGCAAGAAACAGCGTTTTCTCGGCAAGGGGGTCTTGACCGCGATCTCTAATGTCAATGAAAAGATCGGGCCGTTGCTCATCGGCTTTGATTCGACCCGGCAGGTGGCCATCGATACGGCGATGCTGAACCTGGATGGCACCGAAAACAAGAAAAATCTCGGCGCCAATGCCATTCTCGGGGTCTCCATCGCCGTGGCCAAGGCCTCGGCCCTGGAACTGGGACTGCCGCTTTATGCCTATCTCGGCGGGGTCAACGCCAAGGTGCTGCCGGTGCCGATGATGAATGTCTTAAACGGCGGGGCCCATGCCGACAACAATGTCGATATCCAGGAATTCATGGTGATGCCGGCCGGCGCCTCCTCCTTTGCCGAGGCGCTGCGCATGGGGGTGGAGACCTTTCATGCCCTGAAGGGGGTGTTGAAAAAGGCGGGGCATCTCACCTCGGTGGGCGACGAGGGTGGTTTTGCCCCCAATCTCCGTTCCAATGAGGAGGCGATGGAGTGCCTGCTGGAGGCTATCGGCAAGGCGGGCTATGCGCCGGGCAAGGATATTTTTATTGCCCTCGATGTGGCCGCCAGCGAACTCTATGACGCAAAAAAGAAGAAGTATGTCCTGTCTGCGGAAAAGTCGCCTGAAAAGAGTGTGGAGGAGCTTGTCGATTTTTACGAGGCATGGGTGAAAAAGTATCCGCTCATCTCCATTGAGGACGGGCTCGATGAAAGTGACTGGAAGGGCTGGAAGCTGCTGACCGACCGGCTCGGCGGCAACATCCAGCTGGTCGGCGACGACGTCTTTGTCACCAATACGAAGATTCTCGAGAAGGGGATCAGTGAGAAAATCGCCAATTCCATTCTGGTCAAGCTCAATCAGATCGGCACCGTCACCGAGACCATCGACGCGGTGGACATGGCCCATCGCGCCGGCTATACAGCGGTCATTTCCCATCGTTCCGGCGAAACCGAGGACACCACCATCGCCGATCTGAGCGTTGCCCTCAATACCGGACAGATCAAGACCGGAGCACCGTCCAGGACCGACAGGGTGGCGAAGTACAATCAGCTGTTGCGTCTTGAAGAAGAGCTTGGCGCGGCGGCGCGGTTTGCCGGCGCCGGCTGCATGAAGAATCTTCGCTAGCCGCTGTTTTGTGCCCTGCCGTGCGCCGGCCGGCAGGCCGGTGCTTTTCGGCCACCGGATACATAAAGATGCGGTCAAACGCTTGTTGAACACACCAGCGCGGCTGGCCCGCAGCGACCAGCCGCATCGACACCTGCAAGTCCCCGTGTCCTGCCCGGGCCCCGATCCGGACGCCAGGGGTTTACAGGCAAAACACGATGGAGGTTTCGCGACATGACCCTGACAAAGGCGGATCTGGTGCAACGGATTTATCAGACCCATAACCTGACCAAAGCCCAGGCAACCTCGATTGTTGAAACATTTCTGCGGATATGCAAGGATTGTGTGGCCGATGGCGACGACCTGCTGATCAGTGGTTTCGGCAAGTTCAATATCAAGGATAAAAAGGCGCGCCGCGGCCGCAATCCGCAGACCGGCAAGGAACTTATCTTGGCCGAAAGAAAGGTGGTGACCTTCAAGCCTTCGGGTATTCTCCGCGACCGAGTGAACGGAGCCCTCTGACAGGCCCTTGATAAGACCGCTTCCGGCGTAAACCTGATCCCTGATCAGGTGACGGGTTGGTTTTTCCAATGAAAGACCGCCCGTCTTTTTTTCGGATACCGTTCTGGCCGCGGGCAGAACGACGGCGCGAAAGCAGAGGGGACACCCATGACAAAAGTGACAAAATCACTGGCGGAACTTGCCGCCCTGGTTGGCGGGGAGGTGGTCGGTGACCCCCGGGTGGTGGTTGCCGGCATGAATGACTACAGCTCCGCCGGGGCCGGGGAGATTACCTTCATCACCAAGGCAAAGCTGGCCGGAGAGCTGGGCCAATGTTCGGCAACGGCGGTGATTGTTCCTCCTGAGGTGGCCGAGCCGCCCTTGGCGGCGATCCGAGTGGCCAATCCGAACCTGGCCGCCGCCATTATTCATAACCAGTTCTATCAACGGCCGCTGCCGCCCCCCGGCGTCCATGCCCGCGCCGCGGTCGGGGCGGCGTGCCTCCTGCCGGACTCCGTCTCCGTCGGACCGCTTGCGGTGATCGGCGACCGGGTTGTGCTCGGGGAGGGCGTCATCATCGAGTCCGGCGTGGTTATCGGTGATGATGTCGAGATCGGCAGCCACACCATTATCGAGGCCAATGCCGTCGTCCGTTCTGGCTGCCGGATCGGCAGCCGGGTTCTCATTGCCAGCGGCGTGGTGATCGGCAGCGATGGTTTCGGCTATGCCACCGATGCCGCCGGCAATCACATCAAACGACCCCAGGTTGGCATCGTTGTCATCGAGGATGAGGTGGAGATCGGCGCCAATTCCTGTGTCGATCGGGCGACTTTCGGGGTAACCAGGATCGGGCGGGGCAGCAAGATCGACAATCTGGTGCAGATCGGTCATAATGTCGAAATGGGCGAATCATGCATTGTCGTTGGCCAGGTCGGCCTCGGCGGCAGCAGCAGGATCGGCCGCCATGTCGTCATCGGCGGCCAGGCCGGTATCGGCGATCACCGGGAAGTCGGCGACCGGGCCATGATCGCCGGCCGTTGCGGTGTGAACAGCAATGTCGGCCCCGGCAAAGTGGTGGCCGGCTTTCCTTCCATCGATTACAAGGAGTGGCTCCAGGCGGCGACCGCCTTTTCCCGCATTCCGGGGCTGCTCAAGGAAGTCCGCCGTCTTGCCCGGCAGGTCGCCGAGCTGACGGAAAGCGTGAACCCGCAGGAGGAGAAAGATGAGCGCAGAAACAACGCAGTATGATATCGGCGATATTCTCAAAATACTGCCGCACCGCTATCCCTTTGTTCTGGTCGATCGTATTCTGGCCCTGACGCCGGGCGAATCGATCCGGGCCCTGAAAAATGTCACCATCAATGAACCTTTTTTTCAGGGGCATTTCCCCACCGAACCGGTGATGCCCGGTGTCCTCATCATGGAGGGGATGGCCCAGGCCGGCGCCCTGCTCGCCTATCTGACCGATCAAGAGAAGATCGGCAACAACCTCGTCTACTTTGCCGGCATGGACGGGGTCCGTTTCCGGCGCAAGGTGGTGCCCGGCGATCAGCTGATTTTTGACCTCGTCGTCATCAAACGCAAAGGCAAGATCTTCAAGATCGGGGGCACGGCCATGGTTGACGGCCAGGTGGCGGCGGAAGCGGAACTGATGGCCACCTTTTCATGACCATCGTCTTTTTCGCCGAAGAAAAGCTGGAAATTGCGGTGCCCCTGTGGTAGATAGTCTCTCTTTTCCCCTGTTCCGTGTCATTACGCCACCAGGTGTCGGACCCGGCAAACTCTTGCCGCCGGTGCGCCGGTCGGCATTCATCAATGCCCAGACAATACAATGACAATTCATCCCACCGCCATCATCGATCCCGGCGCTGAACTTGACTCGACGGTCGTTGTCGGCCCCTGTACCGTTATTGAAAAAGGGGTAAGAATCGGCGCCGGGACGGAGATCGGCCCCCATGCCCATCTCTCCGGCGCAACCACCATCGGCGTCGGCAACCGGATCGGCGCCTTTACCTCCATCGGTGCTCCGCCGCAGGATATCAAATATAAAGGCGAGGAGACCCGCCTGGTTATCGGTGACAACAACATTATCCGTGAATACTGCTCCCTGCACCGGGGCACCCCTTCCGGGCACGGGGTCACCACCATCGGCAGCGGTTGCATGCTCATGTCCTATGTCCATGTCGCCCATGACTGCATCATTGGCGACCACGTCATTCTCGTCAACAACGCCACCATGGGCGGCCATGTCCAGATCGGTGAGCGGGCCACCATCGGCGGCATGTCGGCGGTGCATCAGTTCTCTCGCATCGGCGAGTACGCCTTTGTCGGCGGCATGTCCGGCATCAGCATGGATGTGCCGCCCTATGTCATGGTCGCCGGCATCCGCAACGACATGCAGGTGCGCGGCATCAACCGTATCGGTCTGAAGCGGGCCGGATTCAGCCCTGAGGAGATCCGCAAGCTGGGGCGGGCCTTTACCCTGATTTTCAAGACAAAGGATCTGCTCTTGCAGGACGCCCTCGACAGGGTTGTCGCGGAGTTGCCCGATTGCCCGCCGGTGGCACGGATGGTCGAATTTTTCCGGGTGGCCAACCGCAACGTGGTTCGTTTAAGCAGTGATGAGGAGTAGGATCGGCATCATTGCCGGCGGCGGACAGTTTCCGTATCTTTTTGCCGAGGCGGCGAAAAAAGAGGGGCGGGAGGTGGTGATCGCCGCCCATCAAGGCGAGAGCCATCCGGACCTTGCCTCGGTGGCCGACCGTTTCTGCTGGGTCAAGCTCGGCCAGCTCGGCAAAATCATCAATTTTTTCCGGACCGAAGAGGTTCGGGAAACCGTTTTTCTCGGTACCATCACCAAAACCCGGATCTTCCGTGATGTGCTGCCGGACCTCAAAGGGCTCTCCCTCTGGAACAAGATCGATGTCAAGCAGGATGACGCCATCCTCAGGGCCATTGCCGGTGAGCTGGAAAAGGAGGGGATCCGGGTGCTCGATTCCACCCTCTATCTGCAGCATCTCCTTTTCCCGGCCGGATTGCTCAGCAAAAAGAAACCGAGTCAGGAGCAGCGACGTGACATCGAGTTCGGTTTTCGGATTGCCAGGGCCGTCGGCGGCCTTGATATCGGCCAGTGCGTGGTGGTCCGCGACATGACGGTGGTGGCGGTGGAGGCCATCGAGGGTACCGATGCGACGATCCGGCGCGGCGGCACCCTGGCCGGCGGGAAAGCGGTGGTGGTCA
>CAZUZJ010000030.1:0-14653 GCA_964624225.1 uncultured Desulfobulbia bacterium
CTGGCCGGGGTCGCCGTCCCGGGTTTAAGCAACGTGGCGGCGACGATCTGTACTCTGCTCGGCTTTGCCCCGCCGGAGGAGTATGATCCCTCTTTAATGATTCTCCGGTGATTTCCCCAAAAACTGAAAACAAACCACGGAGACCACAGAGCATATGGAGAGAACTGATTGAAAAATTGGTATCTCTGTGCCCTCGGTGGTGAGCAGGAAGGCACAAAAAAAAAATCCCGGCCGGATCCTTGCGGATTCCGGACCGGGATTTTTTTGTGTGCCGCTTGCGAAAGGGGTGTTGCCGTTAGCCGAGAATGGCCTTGAGATCCTCCTCCGGGGTGGCGGCAATGGGCTTGATGGCGAAGTTCTCGACCAGGACATTGAGCACGTTCGGCGAGATGAAGGCCGGCAGCGACGGACCGAGGCGGATATCCTTGATGCCGAGGCTGAGCAGGGTCAGGAGGATGACCACCGCCTTCTGCTCGTACCAGGAGAGAATGAGCGACAGCGGCAGGTCGTTGACCCCGCACTCGAAGGCGCCGGCCAGGGCCACGGCGATCTGAATGGCAGAGTAGGCGTCGTTGCACTGGCCGATATCGAGCAGGCGCGGAATGCCGCCGATATCGCCGAGGTTCTTGTCAAAGAAGCGGAACTTGCCGCAGGCCAGGGTCAGCACCATGCAGTCGGAGGGGATCTTTTCCACCAGCTCGGTGTAGTAGTTGCGGCCCGGCTTGGCGCCGTCGCAGCCGCCGACCAGGAAGAAGTGGCGGATCGCCTTTGCCTTCACCGCGCCGATGACCTTGTCGGCGACGCCGAGCACGGTGTTGCGGGCAAAGCCGACCATGACCGACCCCTTATCCTCGGTGGCGGGGAAGCCGGGCAGGGCCAGGGCCCGTTCGATGACCGGGGTGAAATCCTTGCTGTCGCCGATGTGGGTGACGTCCGGCCAGCCGACCAGGCCGGTGGTGAAGACGTTGGCCTTGTAGGAATCCTTCGGCTTCTGGATGCAGTTGGTGGTAAAGAGGATGGCGCCCGGGAATTCCGCCATCTCCCGTTGTTGATTCTGCCAGGCGGTACCATAGTGGCCGTAAAAATGGGGATGCTTTTTCAGCTCCGGATAGCCGTGACAGGGCAGCATCTCTCCGTGGGTGTAGACATTGATACCCTTGCCCGCCGTCTGTTCGAGCAGCATGGCGAGATCCTTGAGGTCATGGCCTGAGACGAGGATCGCCTTGCCGGCCTTGGGGCCGAGCGGTACGGCGGTGGGGACCGGATGACCGTAGGTGCCGGTGTTGCCGGCATCGAGCAGCTCCATGGCCCGCAGGTTGGTCTTGCCGACCTGCATGGCGAGGCCGACCAGCTCTTCGAGGCCCAGGTTCATGGTCAGTTTGGCCATGGCCTCGTGGAGAAAGGCATAGACCGCGTCGTCCTCCCGGCCAAGGATGGCGGCATGGTCGGTGTAGGCGGCCAGCACGCGCAGGCCGAAGAGGATGATCTGCTTGAGAGAACGGAGATCGTCGTTGGCGTCGAGCGTCTGAAGAAAGTTCAGCGCCGCGCCCTGGGCCTCCAGGCCGGCAAGGGAGCCTGCCGGGGTGAGGGTGGCGGCGGCTGCCGGAAAATCGACAGTGCCGCCGGCCGCCTTGACCCTGGTTTTGAGTTCTTCGCGCAGGGTCACGGTTTTGGTGATCCATGCCTGGAAGCGGGCCGGGTCGAAATCGACGTTGGTCAGGCAGGCGAAGATCGCCTCGCAGACAAAACGGTCCACCTTGTTGTCGGCGACGCCGACCTTGCGGCCTGCGCTGGCCACCAGGCAGAGACCCTGCACCGCATGGGTGAGCAGATCCTCCAGGTCGGCGAGTCCTTCATTCTTTCCGCAGACGCCCATGACGGTGCATCCGGTTCCCTTGGCCGTTTGTTCGCACTGGTTACAGAACATGTTTTTGTCTCCTCGTGTAGTGATGGTCAGTGATATGTGGTTTCGATAATGACAGCACTGTTCTTTCTGTAAAACCAAGGTACCCTGTTACGGAAAGGCCGTCCTTGACCTAAGTCAAAAAGGCGTTTTTTTTTGTTTATCTCCTCTTTCTGGCAAAATAGGGTCGATGATCAGGGCTGCGGCGTTCCTGGCCGAGGAGGCAGGTACCCCGCGATCATCCGCCAGGCGCCCTGGGAATTCCAGTCCCGCGGGCCGATGTGTTTTTCCCGCAGAATGCCCTGCGCATCGATAATGTAGGTTTCCGGCACGCCGGTGATGCCATAGGCCGCGGCGACCCGTGACTCCGGATCGAGGAGAACGGGGAAGGTGTATCCCCGTTTGTTGGCCAGACTGGCGGCCAGTTCCGGACGATCATTGTTGAGAATGGTGATCATCTGAAAGGGGGCCTTGGCCATGCCCCGGTGCAGTGCCTCCATGGACGGCAGTTCCTCCTGGCAGGGCGGACACCAGGTGGCCCAGAAGTTGATAAAGACCACCTTGCCCCGCAGATCCGCGAGATTCCACTTTTTCCCCTGGATATCGGTGAGCGAGAACGGCGGGGCCGGCTGGTTGATTGTCGCTTTGGCCGGCGCGGCAGGCCGGCGGTTGTCGCCGCAGGCGGTGAGAAGCACTGCGGCGGCCAGCAGCGGCAGAAAGAGAAAGGCAAAGGGACAGCGTGTCTTCATCGGTACAGCCCTTTTCATGCCAGGCCGGAAAGCGCCTGCAGGGCGGCTGCGTAATCAGGCTCCTGGGCGATCTCCGGCACCAGCTGGCAATAACCGACCTTGCCGGTGCCGTCGATGATGACAATGGCCCGGGCAAGCAGACCGCGGACCGGACCGGAGGTGATCAGCACCCCGTAGTCGCGGCCGAAATCCGGAGATCGGAACACGGAAAGGGGGATGACGTTCTTGATCCCCTCCACCTCGCAGAAACGCTGGTGGGCAAAGGGCAGATCGGCGGAGATGCAGAGCACAACCGTGTTGGCGGCGCCGGCGGCGTCACTGTTGAAGCGGCGCACCGAGGCGGCGCAGACGGGGGTATCGATGCTGGGGAAGATGTTGAGGACGATCTTTTTGCCGGCGAATTCGGCAAGCGTGCAGTCGGCGAGGTCGGTCTTGCATAAGGTGAAGGCCGGGGCCATGCTGCCTGGGGCGGGCAGGTCGCCGATGGTGTCGAGGGCATTGTTGTGCAGGGTGATACGGGCCATTGCGGTTCTCCTTGTGTGAATGGTTGTTTTTTTGAAAGTCGAGCCTTCAGCCGAAAAATCGACCATGCCGAAAGGTGGACTTTCATCAGTGTTGCGGCCGGCAGAGCTGATCCGGCCGGAGTGGTTCGTGAATATCCTGAGGCTGAGGCGATTAATTTTTGTGTTTTTTCCCCTTGTCGGTCGGCGCATGCACTCCCTGCCGGAGACTTTTCATCCGGCTTTCAAGAAAGGTGATGCCGCTCAAGAGCGCTACAGTAACAAGGGTCACCGCCATGGCCTCCGAATAGTGGCGAAATCCGATCAGGGAGCCGGTGGCGGCAAGAACCCAGACCACGGCGGCGGAAGTAACGCCGAGAACAATCCCCTCGCGGGAAAGAATCACCCCGGCTCCCAGAAATCCGATGCCGGTGACAACCTGACCGAGCACCCGCGTCATATCGGAGTTGTCGGTGGTATACGCGACACCCAGAGAAATAAAGAGGGAGGTGCCGAGGCAGATCAGAATGCTTGTTCTGATCCCGGCTGGTTTTCCTCGCAGCTGGCGTTCAAAACCGATGATGGCTCCGCAGAGAATGGCGGTGCCGATGCATTTCCAGAATTGAATGGAGAAGATGTCCATTATGCCGGTTCCCTGGCCTGCCCCGATGAAAGATGCTCTCCCGACGTCATGCTGATCACCGTCCAGCCCGGTGCCGGGGCTATCTTGCTGTCTGCGGTGAAGATGACAAGGTCCCCATCCGGAGTGACGGCAAAGAGCGGGATGATATTCGCATCATACTGTTGCATCAGTTTCTCATAGGTGAAGTGTTCCGTCAAGCCGGTGTTGCGAATTTCCCATCCTTTTGTCAGGTTGGCGGCCAGGGTGGAGAAGGTGATGTCTTTGCCGAAAAGGATATTCCGGCAGGCCTGAGAGGTTGTTTTGCGGGAGTCGGTCATCTCCAGCTCGGAGGCGACCTGCAGCGAATAGACCTCGTTATAACCAAGCTCCACCCGGTAGTGGAGGCAGGAGAGGGCGTTGAGCGGCCCGCGCGGACTTAAGGCCAGCATCCGACCGACGCCGACCAGATCGAGATGACGGTTGGCGTGTTCGGAAACCGGTTCGCCATAGTAGGTCGCAAACCCCTCCATTCGCGCCTTGCTGATTTTTTCCCAGCTCGTGTCGACCAGCAGGCATCTGAATCCTTCCTGATTGAGGGCCCGGGCGATGGCCAGGGCCACCATGTTGGCGCCGATGATGAGAATACCCTTTGGTTCCGGTTCGGCAATGCCGAGTCGACGAGCGATCACGCCGGCGGTGGCGCTCTGGAGAACGACGGTGCCGATGATGATGATAAAGGTCAGCGGCACGAGAAGATGGGCGTCGCTGAACCCTTTCTCCTCAAGCTTGATGGCAAAAAGGGCGGAGATGGCGGCAGCGACGATGCCGCGCGGGGCGATCCAGGCAAGGACGTGGCGCTCCGGCCAGCTCAGTTTCGAGCCGAGCGCGGAGAGCATGACGCTGACCGGACGAGAGATGAACTGGATGGCGACAAAGACGAGAAGGGCCCGCCAGCCGAGGCCGGTGAACATCTCGATGTTCATGCGGGCGGCGAGGATGATGAAGAGAACGGAGATCAGCAGAACACTTAAACTTTCCTTGAAATCGAGGATTTCTTCAACCGGCACGTCCCGCATATTGGCCAGCCAGATGCCCATGACGGTGACGGTCAGCAGACCTGACTCATGTTGCAGGGTGTTGGAGAGGGCAAAAACGATGAAGACCAGCCCGAGGGTGGCGACATTTTGGAGAAATTGCGGAATAAGGTGGTGACGAAGCAGGATGCCGTAGCAATAGCCGGACAGCGCGCCCATCAGGAATCCGGTGCCGACCAGCCGACCGAAGGCAAGCAGGGTGTGGCCCAGGGCGTTGCCGCTGCCTCCGGAGATGATGAATTCATAGACAAGAACGGCCAGGGTGGCGCCCACCGGATCGATGACAATGCCTTCCCAGCGCAGGATGCTGGCAACGGCGGCGCTGGGCCGGACGGTGCGCAGCATGGGGACGATCACGGTGGGGCCGGTGACCACCGTCACCGCACCGAAGAGGAGGGCAATCTGCCAGGAAAAGTCGAGGGCGAAGCGAGTGACCACGGCGGTGATGAGCCAGGTCAGCAGAACGCCGAGGGAAACGAGATTCTGCACCACCTTGCGCAGGCCGATGATCTGATGGTAGCGCAGGGTGAGACTGCCCTCGAAGAGGATGACGGCAACGGACAGGGAGATAAAGGGAAAGAGCAGGTCGCCGAACAGGGCGTCGGAGTTCAGCAAACCGGTGAGGGGACCGGCGATGATGCCGGTGAAAAGGAGAAAGAGAATGGCGGGCAGTTTTACCCGCCAGGCAAGCCACTGGCAGAGGATGCCGACAAAGATGACGGCGGCGAGGACGAACGCCTTGTCAGCGAGGAGAGCTGTGGTCATTATCCGACTCCTTGGGAAATTCCCGGCAGGGATCCTCCTGATCGCGGCAGGAGGGGCGATCGAGGTGGATATCATCCCAGGCCGCGGGATCGGTCAATGGTTCGAGATGGGTGAACACCGAGACATTGGGGATGGCGCGGCGAATGTTCTCCTCAATCTCCTCCAGCAGTTGATGGCCCCGGAGGACGGTCCAGTCGGCCGGGGTCAGCACATGAAAGGAGACGAATTTGCGCGCCCCGGACTGGCGGGTTCGCAAGGCATGGTAGTCGATGCCCGATTTTTTGTACTCGTCGAGGATGTGGCAGATGGTTTGCCGATCCGCCGGCGGCAGCGCGGTATCCATCAGGCCGAGTACCGCCTCCTTGACAATGCCGATGCCGGTGCGGATGATGTTGGCGGCAACGAGCAGGGCAATGAGCGGATCGAGTCGTTGCCAGCCGGTGAGGGCGACGGCGCCGACCCCGGCCAGAACCCCGGCCGAGGTCCAGACATCGGTGAGCAGGTGGTGGGCATTGGCCTGGAGGGTGACGGAATGGAATCTCTTGCCTGCCCGGATCAGCACCAGGGCAACCAGCAGGTTGATCAGCGAAGCGACAAAGGAGACGGCAATTCCCACACCGATCTGCTCCAGGGGGACCGGATGGAAGAGCCGCGGCATGGCGGTCAGGGCAATGCTGCCGGCGGCAAGGATAATGAGTCCGCCCTCGACGCCGCTTGAAAAATATTCCGCCTTGCTGTGGCCGTAGGCATGGTTGTCGTCCTCCGGCAGAGCGGCGATTTTCAGCATGACCAGGGCGAGGACGGCACCGATGAGGTTGACCACCGATTCCAGGGCGTCGGAGAGCAGACCGACCGAACCGGTCAGCAGATAAGCGACGGTTTTCAGGACAATGGTGGCGAGAGCCGCGCCGATGGAAAGCCAGGCGAATCTGGTCAGGCGTGGTGCAGTGGTCATAAGCGGTTCAGTAGGGGCGCTGGCCGATGATATTGCCGGCCGGGGAGTAGAGGCAGAGCCACACCTGGGATTTATCTTCACAGACCGCCCTGGCGCAGCCCAGCGCAGTGGTGGCGGCCCAGACGATCTGGGTATAGTGGCCGCAGCTCTCACCCATCGGCGCCTCACAGGTATTGGTGGCGCGGGTATACCATTGTTTTTCCGAGGCCCAGGCGGCAACCACCTTTTCCGCCGGGATCTTCTGCTCGGCGTTGCGCCACTTCCACATGCCGAAGGCGTTTTTTCCGGTGGCGGTTTGCAGGGGACTGGCCCAGTAAAGGTTTTCGCCAGGACCGTTGTGTTGCATCCGGCAGCCGTTTTCCTTCATTTGGCCGATATAACGCCTGGCCTTGCGCGCCAGCTCTTCGGACCAGTGCAGCGGCTTCACCCCGACCGCGCGCCTGATCCTGTTATGGCTGGCCACGATGGCGTCAGCTTGCAGGGATTCGGCCCGCAGTGGAGCAGCAGCGGCCACCAGAAAAAAACTTGTCAGAGACAAGCAGATCAGCGTGGAAAATCGAGGCATTTTTTCTCCTCCGGCGGTCCGGACAAAAAAAAAAGAAATCAACAGGTCGGTCCGGGCATGACTGTTCCTTAGCATCAAACAGACCATTTTTCCAGCAGGAAATAGCCAATTTTTTTTAAAATTTTTCGTAACTATCCGGCTTGGGAAAATAAATTGGATCGCTCCATACTGGAACTATTCAGCAGTGCCGCAGATGCGCAAAGGAGACTTGGTCGCTCTCCACCAGGCATGCGGATCAGGCCGACGACAAAGCCGATGTGGTGCTGCTTGATAGATACAATTTTTCTTTTTTTGGTCCTTGACAACTATTCGGAAAAAAAATAAAGAATCCATGAATGAAGAGCCATTCATTAACTATGCACCAATTGAATACTTCTGAAAGGAGGAGAAAAGATGCAAAAGATGAAGATGAAGAAGATGTTCCGGTCACTGGTGTTGGGCTGCTGTTTTGTCGCTGCTGCCGCATTGCAGGTCGATGCCAGCGGCCATGGCGGCGCCGGCAAGCCGAGCCCGGACGCGGCAATCAAGATGCTGCAGGAGGGCAACGCCCGTTTTGTCGCCAATACGTCGATTCATCCCCACTCCGACACCCAGCGCCTGATCCAGGCCGGCAAGGAGAACCAGGGCGACCACGCCTATGCCACCGTTATCAGCTGTTCCGATTCCCGGGTGCCGGTGGAGCGTATCTTTGACGCCGGCGTCATGGATATCTTCATCATCCGGGTGGCGGGCAACGTCATTGATGTCGACGAGGCGGGCTCCATCGAATACGGCCTCGCCCATGTCAATACTCCGGTGCTGGTTGTCCTCGGGCACACCCAGTGCGGCGCGGTCACCGCGGTGACAAATGAGCTGCAGGGCCACGGCCATCCGCTGGAGAGAAATATCCCTCCCCTGGTGGACAATATCATTCCGGCAGTGAAACGGGCGATGGAGGCCCATCCCGATGTGCATGGCAAGGAGATCGTTCCTTACGGCATCGAGGAGAATGTCTGGCAGGGCATCGAGGATCTGTTCATGAACAGCCCGGCCACCCGCGAGATCGTCAAGAGCGGCAAGGCCAAGGTGGTAGGCGCCATGTATGATGTCGGCACCGGCAAGGTGGACTGGCTGCCCGAGACCAAGGTGACGGAAATCCTCAATAAGGTGGAAAGCAATCCGAAGCGGGCGATGGAGGCCATGGCCGGCGGCCACTGATCGAAGCGCTGATCGGTCGTGCAAGGGGGGGCGGGTCCGGGTCCGGGATCCGCCCCCCCCCCTTTTCTTTCTCTTCCACCGCCCCCGCTTTCCCCTTTCAGTGGGGAAAGGACGCTCTTTGCGAAGAAAGAAACTGTCCAGCTCGGGACGAAAAACATTCGAATCGCCCCAGTGCTGGAATAATTCAGCAGTGGCGCAGAAAAAAGGTTGATCCGATCCCGGGTGGGATTCCGGATGAAAAAACGGCGAAAAAATCAGACCCGGACATGCGGGATCAATGATATTGAGTCAAGGTCGATTGAAAAGCGAAATTGCCGGGAAATATGCCGGATTACCGAAAAAACACCCCGGGCAGAGAGGATCGTTACCCGATTGCCAGATTGCCGCCGGCCGCCTGATCCGCCACCCGGCGGACATCGGCCAGGCATCAGCGGCCTTTGGGGTTCTTCTCGGCGCAGCGGCAGGTGCCCGCCTTTTTCTCCGCCCCGATCCGTTCGAGGATGGTCGAGCGACCGTGGCGGCGCACATCCTCGCGGATATCGGTTTCCGTGTAGCCGAAACAGTAACAGATGCGCGGATTGTCGTTGTTTGTCATTGTGTATCTTCCTCAATGACTGTCGGCAGGCTGGTAATAAAATCACGGATCTCGTCCCGTACCCGCCGGTAATGGTTGAGCGCCTCCTCCGGGCTGCGCGCATCCCTGGCCAGCCGGGGCGGATCATCAAAACCGTGGTGGATGACGCGCGTTCGGGCCGGGAAAAATGGGCAGTTCTCATCGGCATGACCACAGACGGTGATAACGAGGTCGAATTCTCTGATCGGCAGTTCCTCGACGGTTTTGCAATAATGGCCGCTGATATCAACACCGACCTCGGCCATCACCGCCACGGCCTGTTTGTTCAGTCCGTGTTTTTCGATGCCGGCGGAGAAGAAATCATAGCGTTCGCCGTGCAGGGCCCGCCCCCACCCCTCGGCCATCTGGCTGCGGCAGGAGTTGCCGGTGCAGAGAAAGAGGACCGTTTTTTTCAGCAGCATCGGGCCACCTCACAGATCGCCTCGCGGATAAAGCGGGCCGGCACCGCCTCGTGGGTTAGTCCGGCCCGGACAATGGTCCGGCAGGAGGTCTGCCTGCCAATCAGATCCGTGCAGGAGCAGCAGGGGTTTTCTCCGGCCGCGGCCTGGGGAAGCAGCTCTTCCAATGGAGTGCCGTTGATGAGGATACGATTTGACTCACTGATCGCATCGGCTGCCAACAGGGTCTCGCGCAGGATAATGGCAACGCCTCTGGGTCCGCACTCCTGTTGCAGGGTTGTCAGGGCGACGCGGATTTCACTGCCCGTTTCCGCGCAGCGGTCGCAGGTCGCGCCGTCCTGATCGAGGTGCCGCCATTCAATGACAATGGTCTGCTCCTTGCGGTGGATCATTCGATTCTTCTCCTGATGTTATGGTTCACAGTGAACATGACAGACGCCGGTCGGCGTGGACCGGGTGAAGGGAAAATATCTTTTCCTGAACCAGAAGGCGACGTTGACCATCATGATCAGCACCGGCACCTCCACCAGGGGGCCGATGACCGCGGCAAAGGCCTGGCCGGAATCGATGCCGAAGACGGCGATGGCCACGGCGATGGCCAGTTCGAAGTTGTTGGAGGCGGCGGTAAAGGACAGGGTGGTGGTCTGTTCGTAGCTGGCCCCGACCTTCATGGACATGAAAAAGGAGACGAGAAACATCACCAGAAAATAGATGGCCAGCGGCAGGGCGATGCGGAGTACGTCAAGGGGGAGCTGAACGATATACTCGCCCTTGAGGGAAAACATCACCATGATGGTGAAAAGCAGAAAGATGAGGGTAAAGGGGCTGATGAGCGGCAGCAGCTTGTCCTGATACCACGCCTCTCCCATGGTTTTGACGCCGATGAGCCGGGTAATCATGCCGGCTAGAAAGGGGATGCCGAGATAGATGAAGACCGAGCGGGCGATTTCCGTCATGGAGATATCGACCTGCATGCCGGCCAGGCCGATCTTCTCCGGCAGCAGGGTGATGAAGAACCAGGCGTACAAAGAAAAGAAAAGGACCTGGAAGATGGAGTTGAAGGCAACGAGCCCGGCGCAGTATTCCCGGTCGCCCTCGGCCAGGTCGTTCCAGACGATGACCATGGCGATACAGCGGGCCAGGCCGATGAGGATGAGGCCGACCATGTACTCCTGCCGGTCGGCGAGAAAGGCGATGGCAAGAGCGAACATCAGCAGCGGGCCGATGATCCAGTTCTGGACGAGCGACAGGGAAAGAACCCGACCGTTGCGAAACACTTCGTGCAGCTTTTCATAACGGACCTTGGCGAGCGGCGGATACATCATGAGGATCAGCCCGATGGCGATCGGGATATTGGTGGCGCCGACCTGAAAGGAGTTGATGACCTCGGTGATGCCGGGGATGAGGTAGCCGGCCATGACGCCGGCGAACATGGCGAGAAAGATCCACAGGGTGAGAAAACGGTCGAGAAAGGAGAGTTTTTTGCCGGTCCCGGTCATGGTGAGATCCTGTTTGTTTTTCTTTTTTGTCAGGGCAAGAGCGAGGTGATAATCAGGTAGCCGCCGGTGCCGGCGATGACAAGCCCTGCACCCTTGCGCAGCACTCCGAGTTGCCGCTGCCAGGCGTTGCTGTGCATGATCGCCATGATGCGGGCGCTGAACATGCCGGCCGCCACCAGCGGCAGGCAGTGACCGGCGGCAAAGAGACAGAGCATGACGATGCCTGACATCGTCTCTTGCCGCAGGGTGATGACGCCGAGCAGCGGGGCGATGAAGCCAAAGGTGCAGGCCCCGGAGAGAAAGCCGTAGGCCAGGCCGAGGACAAAGGCGCCGCCCATCCCCCGGATGTGGAAGCGTTGCAACAGCCCGCCGGTGGCCGCGCAGCGGGGGGCGCGAAAAAGCGGCCAGGCCGCCCAGACCAGAATGATCCCCACCGCGATCTGCCAGCCGCTGCCGACATCACCCAGCATCCTGCCGACCATGGCGCAGACCATGCCGATGGTGATAATGGACAGAAAGAGGCCGCCGGCAAAGAGCAGGGCATAGCCCGCCGCCTCCCTGGGGAGAAGAATGCGGCGCTGGCCGGCGACATAGGCCACCAGCAGGGGGATGGAGGCCATGTGACAGGGGCTGAGCAGCACGCTGACCATGCCCCAGACAAAGCTTGCCGGCAGGGCGAGAAGGGAGCCTTGCTCCATGGCGGTATTGATGGCGATCAGCAGTTCATTCATGGGGAATCAGAGCAACAGATCGTCGATTCGTTTCTTGAGAAATGGTTTGTCGAGAAAACCGCTGTGCCGCCAGACCTCTTTTCCGGTTTTGTCATACAGTATCTGGGTAGGGATGGAGGTGATGGCGAATTTCTTTGCCATGTCGCGGTGCTGCCAGACATCGATGAAAATGACGGCGGCCCTGCCGCTGTATTCCTGTTCCAGTTCAGCCAGAATCGGCGCCATCATTTTGCAGGGGATGCAGGATGTGGCCCCGAGGTCGATCAGGGTGACGGTACCGGGCACCGGCAGATCAGGCGGCAGTTCTTCCGTCGCTCGAACCGGCGGAATAGCCGGGCATAACGCGGCGAGCAGGAAAAGGATGATGGCAACAGAGAGGGATTTTGTCGGATTTGGTTTTGTCGTCATTTGTCGTCTCCAACAATTATTTCGCGGTATCGCGGCGCAGCACATCGGCGAGGTCAAGCAGGCCGTTCGGCGGTTTTTCGCCTTGAATCCCTTGCCGCTTGCAAGTTACCGTATCCAGGACAGCACATCCTTTTTATTCGGCACCTTGCCGACGGATTTCACCTGGCCGTCGATGACCACCGCCGGGGTGGAAAAGACTCCCAGGCTGGCTATTTCATTGAAGTCGGTGACCTTTTCCACCCGCGCCTCGATGCCGGCCTCGCCGAGGGCCTCTCTGACGATTCGTTCCGCCTCGTGACATTTGGCGCAGCCGGGGCCGCAGACCTTGATTTTCATGGGGTTTCTCCTTTTTTGTGCAGGTGGCCCGGTTCCGCCATTTTCCATGCCGGAGCGCGGGCCTTTTATATCTGGTTGCGGCTGGCCGATTCGATTTAGCCTGCCGGTTAAAAAAAAGCTCCGTACAGCATGCCGCTGATCGTTGCCATGACGATGACCAGGGCGACAAAAATCACGGTTTTCTTTGTCCCCATGATGCTGCGGATAACCAGCATGTTGGGCAGGCTCAAGGCCGGTCCGGCAAGCAGCAGGGCCAGGGCCGGTCCCTTGCCCATGCCGCTGCCGATGAGCCCCTGGAGGATGGGCACCTCGGTCAGGGTGGCGAAATACATGAAGGCTCCGGCAAAGGCGGCGAATAAGTTAGCGAAAAAAGAATTACCACCCACCGCCCGGGTGATCCAGGCGGACGGAATGAGTCCTTCGTTGCCAGGCCGGCCGAGCAGCAGTCCGGCGACAAGCACACCGAAGAGCAGCAGAGGGAGAATCTGCCTGGCAAAGCCCCAGGATTCCCGGAACCATTCGCCGGTTTCATCCTCCCGGGTGCTGATGAGGACGGAAAGGCCGAGAACGCCGGCGACAAAGGCGAGGGTGGGATGGTCGGCGAGGAAGAGAGCGGCCAGTACGGCCGGCAGGGCGGCCAGGGTGAGCTGCCATGCCGGCAGGCCGTACCAGCGCAGGAGGATGAGGCCGAAGGACGCGGCGAAAAACGAGGTGATCAGCCATTTGTTGCCGTGGATGGCGGCCCACAGTCCGTTGGCCTCGGCGGGCTTGCCCCAGTTGGCAAAGACCAGGATGCCGATCATGCTGGCAAAATAGAGGCCATTCTGCCAGAGGGGGTGGCGGACTTCCTCCATCGGCATGGCCATCTGCATTTTTGCCTTCTCCAGCTCCTCTTTTCGGAAAAAAAAGTGCATGAGCAGGCCGATGACAACGCTGAAGAAGACCGCGCCGACCGTCCGGGCGATGCCCAGTTCCGGGCCGAGGATACGGGCGGTAAGGATGATGGCGAGAATATTGATGGCCGGGCCGGAATAGAGAAAGGCGGTGGCAGGCCCTAACCCCGCACCCATACGGTAGATGCCGGCAAAGAGGGGCAGGATGGTGCAGGAGCAGACGGCAAGCACGGTGCCGGAGACGGCGGCTACCCCATAGGCGACCAGCTTGTTTGCCGTGGGGCCGAGATATTTCAGCACCGAGCCCTGACTGACGAAGACAGCGATGGCGCCGGCAATGAAAAAGGCCGGGATCAGGCAGAGCAGGACATGCTCCTCGGCGTACCACTTGACCAGATGCAGCGCTTCCAGCACCGCGTTGTCAAAGCGAGGCAGCCCCACCGGTAGATAGTAACAGGCAAGGAATACGGCGACGATCCAGGCCAGGGGCTGCCATTCTCTCTTCCATTCCATCACAGGACTCCTGTTGCGCGGCAATGCGCTATGCCGCCTTGATCCGGCAGCGGTTGACCCGTTGCGCCCGGTCGGCCATCGCGGCAATCTCCGGGTTATCGGCAAGCCAGCCCCGCAGATGCTCCAGCATGGCGGCGGCGTAGCGATTGCCGGGGGCCGTCTCCAGCCGGTAAATGACCCAGGAGCCGTCTTTGCTGGAGGCAAGCAGGCCGGCATCCTCAAGCAGCTTCAGGTGTTTGGAGACGGTCGGCTGGGCCAGTTCCAGTACGGCGGTGATCTCACAGACGCAGAGATCTTTTTCTTCCAGCATTTTGATGATCTTTACCCTGTTCGGATCGGACAGGGCCTTCATGACGCGAATGAAATCCTTCATGAGCTGCTCCTTTATTTGCATATTCAGATATGGCTATATGATAATCGCTTAAAAGCGATGATGCCACTGAAAAATGATGCACTCGCAAAAAAAAACCGTAAACCTTGGTGGACGGGAAAGTGAAAACAACGAGTTGCGATGTGCCGCCCGTCGGAATCGTGGCGTATTGCTTTTCTTCCACAGTGAGCAATAGCGTTTTTGATAGGAAAATGCCGTAACCCATTGGTTTAACAAAAGCGATATTTCACCACCGGGATGAGCGTGGCTCAGGAAAGCAAGGTCGGCAAACGGGGGATCATTGAGTTTTTTTCATATATTCGCTTATCAAATACCTGAATGTAGGGATAAACGGGTGCGGAGGTCTTTCTTCGAAGCCGGAAGCATTGTGATTGTCGCCGATCCGCGCCGTTGCGGCGAAGGCCTGCTTCAGGGCCCCGTCAGTTCTCCCACCTGTCGAGCTTGCGGTAGAGGGTACGCAGGCCGATGCCGAGCATCTTGGCGGCCCGCACCTTGCCGCC
>CAZUZJ010000031.1:0-14512 GCA_964624225.1 uncultured Desulfobulbia bacterium
GGAAAAATTGAAATTGCTTTGCCGAAAGGCCTTGTCCGGGGCGTGGCAGGAAATGCAGAGGGCATCCGCCTCCTGAATAAGCAGAAAAGGAGTAGGGGAGCCATGGCTGGCATGACAGGTGGAACATCCCTCCTGCACCGGCGCATGGACGTTTTTGCGCAAGATGGTCTGTCGTTCGTGGCAGGTAAAACAGAGATCGGCGCCGGCCCTTTTCAGCAACCCCTGGTTCGGGCTGTTATGCACCTCGTGGCAGGTAACGCACTTCCCCTCTGCCGCCGGAGCATGGACGCTTGCCATTCTCAGTTCGTCCGCCTGTTTGCGATGGCAGACATAGCACTGATCAGGGGGGTTCTGACGAAGATAAACGCCGCCGATCATGCCGTGATGGAGATGACTCCCTTCGCAATTATTCTCCTGCACCGGCTTGTGCACGACTCCCTGCTTGTAGGAAGCCGCCAGGTCCGCGTGACACTCCACACAGCTCTTCCGGGGCTTGCGCTCGGGCGGCGCAGTAACACAGGCAGAGGCCAGGCAACCGGCCAGGGCCAGGGCAACCCAGAATTTAATTTTCCTTGCCGACATGCAAATCACCGAGTTCCTTTTTAAGTTTTTCCCAGGTGCTGCTGTTGATGGTCACCTGCGATCTTTCCTTCAAGGTGGCAAGATACCGCTGCCGCGCCTGCTCAAACTGCTCCTTCTCGACCAGGGTGGCAACCTTGTCCTCCACATGATCGAGCGGCATGGGGGTGGCGGGTGTTTTTTTCACCAGCTTGATAATCGTATGGTGGCCATTGATCAGCAATGGCTGACTCACCCCACCCTGGGCGAGTTTGTCAAGAACCTCCCGAACCTTACCGTCAAGTTTATCATACTCCATATCCCGGACCGGCGGCTCGCCTGAATAGTATTTCCGCGCCACGGTGAAGAAATCCGCTCCTTTCTTCATTTCGTCATACATCAACCTGACCAGATTTTCCTCATCCTCCACCAGGGCAATGGAAACCATGGCGGGCTGGGAGAAGAGGGTGAGATTGTCATTGTAATATTTTTCAATATCAGCATCAGTCACCTTAACCTGCGGCTTAAACAGACGCTTTTCCAGCCCCCGAATCAGGCGATGCTGCCGGTAAAACTGATAGAGAGGCCGTAACGGCTCCTTTTCCTCATAATGCTCATCCAGCGCCGCCCTGGTGGTCAGGGTCTGGGCCAGCACGCCATTGATCAGATTTTTCTTGAACGCCTCCTCGCCGCCGACCTCATATCCGTACTGATTGCGGAACTGCATCTCCTTGCCGGCCAGGCCGAGAAAAACCCGGGCCGGATAAGTCTCATTGTCCATGGTGATAAGGGTCTGATCAAGCAATTTTTCATCCGGGGCATTGAGATTAATCCTGCCCAGCAGATCCCAATCAACGACCACATGATATCGTTTTTGCAGCTCCTCCACCAGTTCACGGGTCAACCGAGCCTCTTCCTCGCTGCGAATTTCATTGGTGATGACTGGTTTCAGTTTCTGAAAATCTTCCTCTTCATACCCCTCGCGCCCCTGCAGCTTGAGAACGACAAACCCCTTGCTCCAGGAAAAAGGAGAGGCAATGCCCCCCTCGGCGAGGCCATCGAGGGCCGCTCGCCATTCCGGCTGCAGCTGACTGTGCCGCACCACTTTCTCCTCAAAAAACAGGGAATCCTTTTTTCCCTCCATCGCCTTCCCGGCAAATTCGGCGACATCCTCTTGTCCCGTGGTCAGCCGGGCAAAGGCATCCTGCGCCAATTTCTCGTCGTTGAAGTAGAGAAGCTGCAAACGCAGGCGAGGCAGATACTTTTCCTCGTATCGCTCCTTCAGCTTGCTGTCAGTGATCGCAACCCTGTTGGCGACCTTGTCCCCCTGATAAAGCAACAGGGTGCGGGCTTTCAAAAAGACGTCGATCTTGTGACGGAAGTCGGGTTCATTGAACAGCTCCATGCTTTCCGCCTCCTGCACCTGCAAATGCCAGTCGACAAAGGGCTCCGGCGTTTCGGGGAAGGACATGCCATCCTCCTTCCAGTTGATCCACCAGCTCCTGAAATCATCTCCGCTGAAATCACGGCCATTGATGGTGGCAAGTTTATCGGACTCCCAGAACCAGGCTGCGGCATTTCCCTGAAACAGCCCCAGCGTCCACAGCAGCAGGACTCCGACGGCAATACCTACTTTTCGCATTGTTTTACTCCCTCCTCAGTCCACACGTGAACAATCTCATCGGCCATGATCCGGCTGAGCTGGGTGATGGTGTTCACCAGTCCGAAATGCATGACTTTCCGGAACTCTTTGCCTTCCCGGCGATGATATGTGGTCCATAAAATTTCTCCCGACCGGCCGTCATACGTCTGCATGTCCACCGACAGCACGGGATTGACGAAATTGCCGCCCATTTTTTCCTCCATTTCCACGACCCGGCCGCCGATCAACAGATCCGCCTTGAGCCGACTGCCGAGCACCCGCAGTTGCTCGATATCAGGAAAGGTATTCGGATAAATCCGCAGCTCCGCATAGAGTTTGCGCACATCTCCCTCGGCAACGATATCAATGCCGGTCGCACCACTCATCTGGGTGGCAAAAATCCGCTGAAAAACGACATCTCCCTGGTCAAAACGGCTGGCATTGACAAAGGGTAGAATAGCGGCTCGACAGACACCATTCCCGGCATACTCCTTTTTCTTCTGGACCAGCAAAGGGGACGACGAACAGGAAAGACAGGTGGCCACCGCAAGAAATACACCAATTATAACGCATGCGCGAGAAACTCTCATCTCAACTTTCTGATCCTGATATATTTGATGGCCCTGTAACAACTGAAAAACGACTACTGCACAGAGCTCGCCGAGACCACGAATTGTAATGAAAAAATATTTTCTCTGTGCTCTCGGTTCGCTCTGTGGTGAAAAGACTTTTTCCGGGTTTGTCAAGCCTTCTGAATCCTGGTTTCCGACTCTTGCCGATGAAGAGCTTATTTGTGGATAAGCTCTAAAACTCCGAGACCCATTCATCCTGCTTGTCCGCTTTTTCCGCCTCGGCCTCATCAGGGTTGACAAGCTGCATGATATTCTCGATTTTCCTTTGCGCCTGATTTCCCAGGACATCCTTCATAATGAGGAGACATTCGAGTTTCCTGGCCTCGGATGTATTCGGCCGCGGCACCCGCAAGGTGGCGGGCAGTTGCGCCCCCTGATCGCGCAGGACCAGTTCGCCGTCCGCGTACATCACCTCCGCGCTCCAGAAACCAACCGGGAAATCATCCTCGTTGCCCAGTTCAATGGCAATATCATTGCCAACCAGGGCGGCGGTAATCGTCGGTCTCGGCGGATTGTTGCGCAACATGACCTTTCTGGTAGCGGTCGCCAGGTTATCCGCCCGGTCCCACACCTGGACGATAATCCCATATACCCCGTCATCGGCCCGCCGTCCATCCTGTCGTTTTCCTTTCCAGGTAAAACGATTCGGCAGATTGCCGCTGCCTTCACTGGAGGCAACCGTTTCGCCATCTCGATTTGTGGCCTTGAAGGTCCAGCGGGAGACCGGTTCCGGTGCCTGCCAGAGGGGAATAACGACAACACTCTCTTTGAAGGTGACCGCGTTCTCCATTTCCACCCCTGTCACATTCAGCACCAGCCGTGGGGCGCTGTTGTCGATCTGGTAACTGCCGACGTAATAGACCTGTTTCTCCCCGGAAGGGTAATGCAACACCAGACTGACCGGGAATGTTCCGCTCCAGTCCGGTGCAAACCAGGAAACAGCGTAGGTATTTTCCGCCTGTTCATTAAGGGTGAGATAATCATCATCACCGACCATGAGCAGCACTTCGGAAGGCGCCTCCTCTCCCACTGCCAGACACATGGTGACGCTGCACTGCACCTTGTCGCCCGGTTTGACGAAGCGTGGCGTCAGGCTCGTTCTCTCAATCAGTGAACACTGTTTGCCCGTTGCCAAAACAATCGACTCCGGCCAGTTTTTCAACAGATCATCAGCCAGCAACGGCAGCAGATCGTCCATGCCGCTCGGCTCGTTGATGGCAAGAAAATTAGAAACATCCGCCTTGCTTCGCCCACCGGCCTCGCTCCAGATCACGGTGCCGTCGGCAGTCCGCAGACAGGTGAGCACCATGCCGATGGCAGCCATGGGCAGCTCCTGGCGCTGGCTGACCGTGCCGCAGATCACCAGTTCCACCCCCATCTCTTCACGCAATTGAAAAAGATGGCTCGACTCCATAAAGCCCAGCCAGCGGATGCGATTTTTCGCCAAAAAAGCGATCATCTCTTCCGTGCTCGGGACGGAAAACCCTTTCTCTTCAAAACGCTGGCGAAGAAATTCGGTCAATGGCAGATTGACGCCGTTACGGCCCTGACTCAAATCCTCCACCGGCAATACCGCGACCTTCATGGCGTGGGCAGGGGCTACCGACAACACCATCAGAACCAGCAACGGCAGAATGAGACGTTTCATGCTCATGACCCGTGATCAGCTCTTCGGTTCCACTTCTTTATTGGGCGCCTCTTCTTGTTTCGGCGATCCGGCGGGCGGGTTCACGGCCGGCACCACCATGTCCTGCCCGGCCTCGGCGGGGATGGTGCGCAGCAGGCGATCAACCAGTTTGGCGGTGACCAGGTACCGATCATCCGGCGTCGCACCGAACAGCCTCCCCATCAAGGAGCTGCCGTCGGAATGACCGCTGCCCTGCCAGAGGACCTGCCCAGATTTCATTTCAACCAGCCGCATGGTCAGACTCATTTCCGGGAAGGTGACGGAACCGACCCGGTTGTCGCCGGCCAGATCCACCGAACCAATGACAAACGCCTGGGCATTCAACCGTTGGCCAAGCCGATTGAGCATGGCCTGGCTCACCGGACTGCCCGGATCGATGGCCTCCTCATGGAGCACACTGTCGACAATGCCCTTGTCAACGACATCAAACAGATTCATGGCCAGAATCTTACTGCTGATGACATCGCGGGCCAGCTCGGCGGCATACTTCTGATCGGTATTGTTCTGCAAGGGCAGCACCGCCACCCGTTTGACAAAATCCAGGGTGACATCCTCACGGACAAAGGTGATGGTATTTTTGCCGCCGCATCCGCCAAGCAACAAGAGCACGATGCATGCCAGTAAAAAAGATGTCGGTTTTCTCATGGTGTCAATCCTTATCATTTTGTTAAGGTTTTTGCAAAATTCATTCACCAGGGGGATGACGACATTTCCCGCCACCGCCGCGCCACCACGAACCGGACCGCTCTCCCCGGTCATCTATGATGATCTCGCAAAAACAGAAAATCATTTCCAGAGATCACAGAGCTTTAAGAGATAACTATTTGCAATGTAATAAGTTTCCTCTGTGCGCCCTGTGGTAAAAAAAAGCTTTTTACGATTTTATCATCAGTAGCGGACATGAATTTGCCCACCCACGGTATAACGGTTCTGATCACGATCCGCAGCCCGGCCGACGACATCCCGCTCAACATAGGTGGCAAAGAGATCGCACGAAAAGATCCGGTTGATGGTCCAACTGAAAAAGGCATTATAATTATCAGAAGTCTCCTGATGGCTGTAGCCGAAACTCACCTGCGTTTTGGAGGTAGGGGCAATGGTAACCGATGTCGTGTAAAGAAAGGGGGTGTCATCTTCGTTTTCCCAGGTCTGCATCCCGGAAAAATTCATGGAGAGGATATCGGAGGCGCGCCAGGAAACGGTGAGCTGGCTGGCGGTGCTCCACGAATCTGTTTCTCCCCGGGAGGTGGTATAAATGCCGGCGAGTTCGGTGGTCAGCCCCGGCGTCAAACGGGCGGTGAAGCGCAGGGTCTGGCTGAAATCCTGACTCAACTCATCCGTTTCTTCATCCCGCCTGGTAAAATAAACCATATCCAGCGTCGAGGTCAAATCAGGAAAGATCAGGGCAGTGAAAAAAGCATTATAATTATAGCCGGTATCGATCAGGGTGTCGTCCTCATAACTTTCGGTGCGGGTGACACCAAGATCCATATCCAGGGTCGGCAGCAGTTGGGAAGCACAGGTCAACGCATAAGAACGGTCCCGTTCCTCAGGTTCATCGAGGGAGAGTTGACTGAGTTGCTCGGATACCGTCATCCGCGAAGAGAACATCTGATCCGGCGCCCAGGCCAGGTAGGATGTATGAAAGGTGCGATCAATATCGTCACCGGTGGCGGTTTCGCCGTCTTCCAGGGTAAGACTGTACCCCGTCATCCAGGCATCGGTAATCCTCCAGCCCAACGAGGTATCAGCCGTGTAATGGCTTGTTTCGCTCTCGGTTTTTATCTTCTCGCCCGGCGCGCCACCGCGGCGGGTAAAGGCCTCGACCCGGGTGATGGTGAAATTTTCCATGGTCGGTACTTCCGTCTCCTCAAGGAGAATATAACGGGCATGCTGCTCGGGAATTTCCAGTTCGAAACGTTGCAGGTTGCGGTTATAGACAGGGGCAGGCGCAGGAGAGTGAGGGGTCCAGTTCACCCCGTCCATACTGTGAAAAACATTCCAGCGGAACAAAACGGCGTCAAGGGCAATATCCTTGTCGGTATAGATGTAGACAACATTGACTTGCTGGGAATCAACCTGTAGCCCGATGTCATAGCGTTTTTCCACCACAGCGGGTGGCAAGGAAGGTTGCAGTTCATCCCATTCGGGCATCTCATCCTCGTCGAAATCGGCCACCCCGCGCGTTTCGCTGATCCAGACCGGCACCAGCACGGTGCCGTCTTCACCGAGCAGGGCGGTAAAATCCTGTTTGTTGGAGGAATACTGGCCCTGAAAAGAAACGGTAATGCGGTCATCCCAGAGGGCATGGTCGGAAGAGAGTCGAAGATACTGATTGGTCGCGGTACTGGTACTGTCAGCGACATAATCATCGGATATACTGTCGTTGATGCTGTAGTAAATCTTGGCGATTTTCAGATCCCAGTCGGCCATGAGGTCGCTGTTGCTGCTCTTGCCGTCGATCACCGCCGGGTTTTCGTCGTCCTCGACCCATGATTCACCATAGCCTATCTGCATGGCAGGGACGAAATCCCATTCCCAGTTGCTCCGTAACCGGCTCTGCCAGTTGCGGTTTTCCATATCGGCACTGTCGGAGTTACGGAATTTCTGCACCGTGCCGGAAAGATCGAGATAAAAGAGATCGTTATTGAGCAGGATGTTGCCGGTGGGGGCAACGGATTCGGTGTCGCGATCCTCCTCATAGCTCGAACTGTAGCGCACCGTTTCATCAAAATCGAGGACCGGGGTCAGCGTCTGATGAAAATTCACGGTGGTATGCTGGTTCAAACGGCTGCTTCCGCTCTCGTCCTCATTTTTGATGTATCCGGCGGTGCCGTTAAAGGTGAGGGAACCTGCCGCCACCGGCGCCACAGGGAACAGGGAGGGAAAGGCCATCACCAAAAATGACAGGACCAGCCATGTGATCCGCGCTTTCATATACCAATCATTTCCCGAACCATGTTTCCTTCGTGCCCCCACGACACATTTGGACTCCTGGAAAAGGGCCGGAAAATCAGTTCATACCATTATTGGCCCGACTTCGCCCCGAGACGCTGGCGCCGGAATCAGGAACACAGAATGTTTCACCAGGCTGCGCTGGCCTAAAATGACACTCTCTTTGTCGGAGTTGTCATTTCGTCCGCGACTCCACTAAAACAAAAAAGAGAAGGCAAGACAAGCGGAAAGACGACGTGCATGAACCGCCATTCATTTTTGAACAAAAAAAAATTCCGGCCCGGAAACGATTAGGAGGGAAGGGGTATCGTTTCCTGGCCGGAATTTATTTCATCCCGCTAACATAGGCGTGTTAGCAGTTTCTCTTGTCACTTAACTTCCAGGCAATCCCACTCGCGGGTACCCCGTAACATCTTTAGACATCGTCCTTGGTGGAATGGCAGACAAAACAGCCACAGTCAGTCTGATTGGAAGCTGCGTCCGCCGCGTTGCATTCACTATAATCCCAGCGCAACATATCCTGGTGAGGCGAGCCATGGACCCGGTGGCAGGAGACACAGTTGACAATGGCATCCCCATCGGTATAAATATTGGCGGATACCGTCTGGTCTACCACCCCGGCAGTGACGCTCTCGGTGGCGACCGGGGTCAGGGGATTATAGGCGGTGCTGCCTTCATTATACCCGGCATAATCGGGTTTCGTCTTGACATTGTTCATGTCAAAATCGGTCGGGTGACGAAGCCAGGCGGCCCCGAAGTTGTCGTCATCGGCGCCATCGGTGCCGGCGCCGGAGTGGAAATCACCATGACACTCGGCGCAGAGATAGTTAATCGTTTTTGCCGCGTCACTGCCAGCGAGCGGCAATGTTGCATCACTCGCCCGATCCACACCGTAATACTGGTTGTGATCAGCGCTGCTGACGGTAAGCTCCCAGTCGTCATCCTCAAGGCCGATAATGCCGTATAAGAAGCGATAACTCTTGCCGACCGTGGAGCCGTCAATGGTGTTGTCATCGGCGTGGTGGGCGCCGGAAACAGCGGTGAAGTCATCGGTGGCGGTATGGTCACCATGGCAGCCGTTGACGCCGGCACAGGTCAGCTGACTCGTCCAGGCAACCGCACCGGCACCTTCAATCTGGCCGTTGGCATTAAATCCGGCGTTCCAACCCGGTGGGGTCAGACCGATCAGGCTGTCCTGAGCAGAGATACCGACAACGTTATGACCGTGCTCTTCGGTCAAGGCCCCGTTCTCCACCCAGTAAAAGGAACCACCGGCGGTTTCATTCGGATCCTGAGCAACGCTGTAAATATAAGGGATGTTCTTGCCATCACCGTTGGTGCCGGTGTGACAGCCGACACAACCATTGGCGTTGGTCAGCGCGCCATAGGGCCCACCGGCATCAACGGCAGCGCCATCCTGGCTGTTGTGCATGGTGTGGCAGTTAACACAGGGGCCGGTAGCCTTGGAAAATGACGGCGCTGGTGCAAAGCAGACAAAACCGGCAACACCGGCGAATACGGAAACAACCAACAGTTTTTTAAGCATGGGGGGTCCCTCCTTTTTCTCATCTTTTCTTTGTTTGGTGAAACACCATGAATATCTAGTACGATTTAGGTGAATTGAAAATGCGGCAAATTGTCGCACCTCCATTTCCCCTCTCACCCAGAGTCTTCACATTGTGGCAGCCGCACAAATCATGCCACTCATCATTTCCTCTGTCAATAACTAATTTTCAGGAATTCATTGCCGCTTTATGCGGCGGAAGTTATTACTATTCTTTATTTATTATTTTTTTTCCTTTTTCCAATCGCCCCGTCTACTTTTTCGGGGCAAGGAGAAAGAGGTATAAAAAAAATTACATCGCATTAAAAAAAATTTTACTCATTCGTTTGCAACAACGAGACAAGGTCGGCCCAGGCCCCAACTAACTGGCCCGCAGGAATTTCAAGCCGGAACGATAGCCGCTCTCTTCCTCGCGCGACCACATGACCACCGCCTTCCTGGGCATATTCTCCCGGACATCACCGGCCAGGGTAACCAGCTGCCCGAGTTGCAGTTCACCGGCCGTACGAATACCCAGGCCGGTCTCACTGATATTGAGCAATCGCGCTTCCATGCTTTCCATGGCAAGGGCACGGACCTCAAGGACCATCGACAATCCTTCGCCGCCCTGCTCACAGCTCCGCCTTTTCGCCAATCTACCGTCGGTTAAAATAGTCGTGCTTTCCCCTTCCATCCGCATTCCCGCCCGGTGCTCCCTTGTATTATCGTATCGGCTTTCAACGAAATTAAAAAAACTGTAACACAGACTCGACACAAAGGGTATGCGGTGAATTGTCGCACCCCAAAAAAATGTCTCTCCCCATGTAACACCTCATTTTTATCTGCTGACAAAAAAGAGGTGAAACGATTAACAGGTGTAAAAAAGGATGGCCGCACTCCACCAGATAGGCGGGTCAGACCGGCGCCAAGGCAGGTGCGGTGCTGCTGAACAGTGACAAAAAAAATGTTCATGGAGGCGGGCGCCTTACCGCCCGGTCTCCATGAACATCGCGAGCCCCCTTGAGGAAGTCACAAAAGAGGGGAAGATCACTTCCCCCGGCGAATATAAAATTTGAAAAAGCCGCCACCGTCCTCGGCGCCAAGAAACTCATGACCGGATCTCTCGCACCAGCCCGGCAGATCATTCTTCGATCCGGGATCCGTCCCAAACACCTCAAGCACTTCTCCTACCTTGATTTTGGTGATAAACTGTTTGGTCTTCAACAACGGCATGGGACAGCTTAACCCCTTGGCATCCAATGTCAAATCCGGTTTCAGGTCCATGTGTTCCTCCATTATTACGTTGTCATTTCTGGAAAGAGAGTGCCATGTTTCCACAAAAAATATTTAACACACATCGCAGGAAACGCGGATGTGGTATAATGTCGCAGGGCGCATTTTTCGAAGATTTGTCGGAATAGTAAAATACGACGATACCGACGGGCGAGGCATTGTCACTCGTTGTTTTTACTTTCCCGTTCACCATGGTTTGCGGCTTTTTACGAGACCATCAAACCTTGATGGTCTCGTAAAAACAGAAAATCAACCACAGAGATCACAAAGCACAAAAAAAGTACCAAGTTGTATGTTAAAAGCTTTCTCTGCGCCCTCTGTGGCAAAAAAACCTTTTTACGATTTTGTCAGATTTTTTTTTGCCATGGCAACCGAAGTAATTGCAACCTCTCGACACCCCTGATGACAGGATCGCCAGTGAACCCGAACAACAATACCGACATCCCCTCCCCGGCCGCCATCGGCGGCAGCAGCAGCATCGCCCTTCTCTGGCTTCTCCGTATGCGCTGGGCCACGATTGCCAGCCAGGCCATGCTGGTTTGGATCAGCATCTCCATTTTTCATCTCACCATCTCCCTCCCCCTGGCCGGCCTGGTCCTGAGCGTTGAACTGCTCTCCAATATACTTTTCTATCACGTACTGGGCAAACAGCGGGAAACACCCTGCTGGATTCCCGCCCTGGTCATGTCCCTCGATGTCACCCTGATGACCGTTCTTTTCTTTCATGTGATATCAATTTTCAATCCCCTCAATATCCTTTATATCGTCTCTATCGTTCTTGGCGCCTTGCTGCTGGAAAAGAGCTGTTCATACGCCCTTGCCACCTTTACCCTCTCCTGTTACACAATCTTTTTTTTCTTCTCCAAGCCGACCCAGCCTGATCATGCCTTGGCGCAAGAGCTTTCCCTCGCCAACACGGACCCGGAAATGCTGGCGGCATTCTCCCGCCAGATTGACGCCTATTTGCAGACGCACAACCACTACATGTTTTTTATCTTCTTCCTCATGGTCATCCTCATCGTTTACCCGGTGGCTCAGATCAAAAAAAACATCCAGGAGCAGGAAAAGGTTCTCAAAGAGCTGGCCGAGGAAAAAATGCGCAATGAAAAACTCGCGTCGCTGGCCACCTTTGCCGCCGGGGCAGCCCATGAATTTTCCACCCCGCTTTCCACCATTGCCGTCGCTGCCGGCGAGATGCTGTTTCATTTCAAAAAACATGGCGGCGACAAAAACCTCATCGACGATACCCGTCTGATTCGGGATCAGGTCTCCCGTTGCAAGGAAATTCTTTTCCAGATGTCGGCTGACAGCGGCAAACTTCTTGGAGAAGCTGTTGACAAGTTTTCCATCAAAGAGTTAGTGTACGAGGCAATGGCGCTCTTTCATCTGGAAAACCTCAAACAGGTCAATTTCATCAATCAAGTTGATGACTTACAGGTTATAATGCCGGTTCGCACCCTGACTCGGACCATCCGCGAACTCATGAAAAACGCCATGGACGCCTCGGCCCCGGGGGCACCGATCGACATCGTCTGCCGCAAGGACGCCCATTATCTCTATTTTGAGGTTATCGACCACGGGTCCGGGATGGACCCAGAATTTCTCAAACGCGCCACCGAGCCTTTTTACACCAGCAAAGAACCCGGTAAAGGAATGGGACTTGGACTTTATCTGGCAAAAATCATGGCAAATCGATTTGGCGGTGATCTGAAGCTGATTTCAGAACCAGGCGAAGGAACAACGGCTCTTCTTTCCTTTGCCCTGGCCCGCATCGGCGCAGGCGAACGGTAATGGGCGGCAACCGAATTTTCGGCCGCCTGGCACGAAGACAGGTCAGCACCCACGACAATCACTCCAAACGCCCTATTTCGCTTCCAGCAGGAAAAACAGACACCAATGGACACCATCCTTATCGTTGACGATGAAGATCTCTTTCGCAGCAGAATGCGCAAGGCCTTTGAACAGAGAGGATTTACCGTCTATGCGGCGGCAAATTACGACGAGGCGATCGCGATTATCGAACAGCACCGACCGAAACTGGCGGTCGTTGACATGAAAATGCCCGGCAAATCAGGCCTCGAATTGATCAGGGATGCCCTGCAGATCGACCCGGAACTGAAAGCGGTGGTGTTGACCGGATACGGCAGTATTGCCACTGCGACGGATGCCGTCAAACTTGGGGCGGCTTACTATCTGCCGAAACCGGCCGATGTCGGCGATATCCTAAACGCCTTTACCCGTAGCCCGGAAGTGGAAATAGACAATCAGCCGGAGGATTTCACCGCGCCGTCGCTGGCGCGCACCGAGTGGGAGCACATCAACCGGGTGCTGGCCGATTGCGGCGGCAACATCTCGGAAACAGCAAAACGACTGGGGATTCATCGGCGCACCCTCCAGAGAAAACTCTACAAATATCCTCCGGAAAAATGATGCTCTCGCAAAACCACAAGCGATGGCGGGCAGGAAAACAAAACAACGAGTCAGGATACTCCGTCCGTGGGAATCGTAACCTTTTTACGATTCCGACAGAAATGACGAACTGTCAAAAAATCTTTTTTACCACCGAGCACACAGAGATCACAAAGAAGATATCTTGAGTTCCAGCTTGTTACTCCTGGGCTCTCCGTGGTTGATTCTCATTTTTTTACGACGTCAGCAAAAAGAACGGCCCCTATTCCGCGGCCTTTTCCGCCGGGCCAAACAGACCGACCCCCGCCTCATACTGCACATCCAGCACCTGCACCCGCTTATTGAAAAGATCCGCCACGACGAGGTGCCCCTGTCGATTGAGGGTGATATCCGTTGGGAAATTAAACCAACGGGGCGATCTGCCGTAGCCGCCGATTTCGAAAAGAAAACGGCCGGCAAAATTATAGAGCAGGATTGTGTGGCGCATGTAATCGACAATAGAGATACTTTTTCTCTTCTCATCGACCGCCAGGGCGCGGGGACGGCTCATCTTCCCCTCTGATCCGCCTTTCTGGCCGAAGGAAAAAAGAAACTTCTCCGCGGCATTATAGACATAGACCTTGCTCGTCTCTTCGCTGAGGAGATAGATATGCCCCTGAGAGTCGCAGACCACGTCAGCCAGCTGCACGGCACTGCGGGGATCAACCTCTTCAATGGGGCCGGCGCTGTCCTTTTTCACCGGCCGCAGAAAATCCGGCAGACTCTCCAGCTCCGCCGCCCGCTGATCAAGGGGCTCTGCCGCAGCGCCATCGGCCGGAGCAGCAACAGCGACGCCGGCATCATCATCATCGAGAGATTCCGCCGTCTCTCCATCAACCTCATCTTCGACAAGGGCGGCCTTTTCCTCCGCCCCGGCCTCCACATCAGCGGCATCCAGCGCATCGGCGGCCACGGTCGGCATGCCCGACTCCCCGGCGACCATCGGTTCTTCCTCCACTCTCACCCGGTCCTTGGGCGTAAGCCAGCGGAGGAAGCGGCCGTCCCTGTCCAGCACCAGGGCGCCGCGGAGGTTGGCCGGGACAATATAGATCGTGCCGTTTGGCGCCACGGCGATGCGACCGGGAACCACGTTTTCCAGGCCGGGCATATCGGCGAAAACGATCTCCTTTTCCAGAAAAAAGGCGCCGTTTAAAATCGTCAGCCGCGGGGACTTGCCGGCCGACTGGCCCTGACAGATATAGAGGCGGCCATCCTTGTCGACAAAAAGATCATTGGGACTCTCCACCCCCCGTCCGCGGCCCAGGGAAATCTGCGGAAATAAATCAGCGCCGTAGACGCTGATCCGCCCCTTGCCGCCGGTCACGACATAGGTTTCATCCATCGTCCAGTCAAAGAAAACCGTGGAAGGAAACTGCAGCGGCGCCCCCTGATCGTCTTCCGTGATAATCGCCACCGCCCTGACCGGGACGCTCCATGGCGAACCATCTTCCTGCTTGGCAGAAAGCGGGGAGACGAAAAAAAATCCCACAAGGCAAAAAAGCAAACCCGCGGCCAGAAAGCGGCGCATCAACGCCGGCATGAAGAGAATCTGATGACCGATCTGATTCATGATGGTCTCGCAAAAACCCGCAAACCATGGCAGGTGGGAAAGTGAAAACAACGAGCTCCAATGCACCGCCCGTCGTCTTTGCCGGTATCAGTTGTGACAGCGTGAACAGACATGGCCACCCAGCAGGTCACCAACGAGCAGATACTGATACACCGAACCGTGCGGATTATGGCAACTGGCGCAG
>CAZUZJ010000032.1:0-8794 GCA_964624225.1 uncultured Desulfobulbia bacterium
TGGAGAGATCGAAAGGCTGATTGAGGTAATGGTCGGAAAACTCGACATTCTGTTCCGGATCGAGCACCTCGAGCAGGGCCGAAGAGGGATCGCCCCGATAATCGGAGCCCACCTTGTCGATCTCGTCCATCATGAAGACCGGGTTGTTGGAACCGACGGTTTTCAGGCCCTGGATGATGCGACCCGGCATGGCGCCGATATAGGTGCGGCGGTGCCCGCGGATCTCCGCCTCGTCCCGCATGCCACCCAGGGAAAGGCGATGGAATTTGCGGCCCATGGCCCGGGCGATGGATTTGCCGAGGGAGGTCTTGCCGACCCCCGGCGGGCCGACAAAGCAGAGAATCGGTCCCTTGGTCGAGCGATTAAGCTTGCGCACCGCCAGATATTCGAGGATACGCTCCTTGATCTTTTCCAGGCCGTGATGATCCTCGTCCAGCACCCGGCGGGCGATCTTCAGATCGAGAATGTCCTTGGTGCTCTTGCGCCACGGCACATCGAGCATCCAGTCAAGATAGGTGCGGACGATGGTCGCCTCCGAGGCGTCCGGGTGCATCATCTCCAGCCTTTTCAGCTGTTTCAGGCTCTCCTTCTTGACGGTGGAGGGCATCCGCGCCTTTTCGATTTTCAGCCGCAGTTCCTCGATCTCCTCGGACTTGTCATCATAATCGCCGAGTTCCTTTTTCAGGGCCTGCAACTGCTCGCGCAGGAAGTATTCCCGCTGGGTTTTGCCCATCTCCTCCTTGGCCTCGGACTGGATCTTGGCCTGCATGGTGGAGACCTCCAGCTCCTTGTGGAGAAATTCCGCCACTTTACGCAGTCGCTGGATCGGGTCGATAATCTCCAGCACCTGCTGGGATTCGGAGGTCTTGAGACGCAGATTGGAGACCACCAGATCGGCCAGCCGACCAGGATCGTCGATCTCGTTCAAAATCACCATCAGTTCAGAGGAGACGACACCCTTCAGCGACAGGATCTTTTCCGTCTGTTCCCGCACCGTCCGCATCATGGCCTCGGTTTCGACCGAGACCTCGACGCTCTTACTCTCGGGGAAAAGTTCCACCCGGGCGGTGAAAAAGGGTGTTTCCTGAACCACATCCCTGACATGGGCCTTGTGCAAGGCCTGTACCAGGACCTTGAGGCGACCGTCCGGCAGCTTCAGGGTGCGCATGATCATGCACACCATGCCGACCCGGAAGATGTCATCGGCACCGGGCTCGTCAATCGTCGAATCCTTCTGGGTGACGAGCAACAGCAGTTTGTCGCCGGAAAGGGCCTCCTGGATGGCGTTGACGGAAGCCGGGCGGCCAACAAACAGCGGGATGATCATGTAGTTGAACACGACCACATCCCGCACCGCCATCATCGGCAGCACTTCCGGAATTTCCGGCTCTTCCATTTCGGTCAATTCATCCTTGTCAGGATAGTCGGGATCTTCATATTGCACAAAAAAACCTCCATGGTATGCTGAACAGATTCGAGGCCGCAGCGCATCACCGGCCGGCAACTTCAGGATCGGTATCGAAGAGTCTCCCCATCACGGCACGTCCGACGCCGGAGACCATCCTCTTTCCTTACCGCCTCTTCCCTCGCCCGGTCTCACTGTTGCACTCTGAATCTTTCTTTAAGTTGCAGTAAACTAAACACTGGCGGAATGTAAGTCAAGTACAGGCTCACCCCTCCTGCCTTTTTCGAAAAAAAGAGGGTTTTCGTCTTGTCCCGTCATGCAATATCACCCTTGCGATCGACTCGCATTTTCGCTACTTTCAGGCAATCTTTCCCCCGGTGGGCGGGCTGATCTGCGGCAGACGCGCATTCTCCGCCGAACCGCCGGCCGGGGGTTCCCCTTCAACCAACAGGGAGCTGGCCATGCTGCAACCACATCGTTTTTTTGATCTTTCCTCATTCCGGCACCCGCAACTGTTCGCCGGCGCCGATCATGTCTGGGACGGACTCAGGAACCTGCAATCCTATCTCGACGACTTTTCCTATCATCCGCTGCCGGACTGCGCAAAAAAATATGAACCTTTGCCCGGCACGCTTGTCTATTTTGATGGATGTTTTCTCGATGCCGCCGGGCTTGTCGTTGAATTCGGCGACGCCACCAGGGGCAAGGCCCGGGTCTTCCGGGACGGCAAACAGCTGGACGGCGCCAGCATCATTATGGCCGGAGCGGTGCTGGCCGGGGACCAGATACGAATCGGCAAAGGGGTCAGGATCGAACCGGGCGCCTTTGTCGGCTCGCCCACCATCATCGGCGACATGACCGAGATCCGCCAGGGAGCCTATCTGCGGAGCCATTGCCTGATTGGCGCCCACTGTGTTGTCGGCCATGTGACCGAGGTCAAACACACGATCTTCATGGACGGGGCCAAGGCCGGCCATTTTGCCTATCTCGGCGACAGTATCCTGGGCCGGGACGTCAATCTCGGCGCCGGCACCAAACTGGCCAACCTCCGTTTCCATGCGGGCACGGTGCAGGTGCGCACCCCGGACGGTGTCGTTGATTCCGGACTGCGGAAATTCGGAGCGATCCTGGGCGATGGCGTCCAGACCGGCTGCAACAGCGTCACCAACCCCGGCGCGGTGCTGGGGCCGAAAAGCATGGTGATGCCTAATACCACCGTCCCCTCCGGACTGCACGGCAAAAACAGCCTGATCAGGTGAACCGCACCTGGTTTCCCTGGCGGCACAAACATTTTCGCGCAGGCGGCATGCCTGTCGCTGTTCTCCAGGTATCTTCATGATGAAACCAAAACACCACCTGTTGCTGACCGTCATCCTTGCCATTCTTTTCCTTTCTCCTGCCGCGGCGGCGGAAAAGACCGACGACGAGATCCTTGCCACCGTCGGTCCGACGACGCTCTCCGGCTCACGGCTCAACATGATGATCGACCTGATGCCGCCCCAGGTGCAGATCAAGCTCCGCGCCAGCCAGGAGATGCAGAAAGAGCTCATCACCCGCTGGGTGGAAATCAACCTCCTTGTGCAGGAGGCGCTGGCCCAGGGGCTGGACAAAGATCCGATGACGGCGCTCAAAATTGAGGAGATGCGCAACAGAATCCTGGTGGAAACCCTGGTGGCACAGACGATCGACACCCGGTCGCCGATCGAACCGGCACAGGTCGAAAGCTATTATGCCGACCATCGGGAGGAATTCATCCAGGGTGAACAGGTGGAAGCCCGGCACATTCTCATCAGAGTCGATTCCGGTGCGCCCGCCGAGGAGCAGGACAAGGCGAAAAAGACCATTGAGATGATCCGCGACCGGCTAGAGAGCGGCGAATCGTTTACCGTGCTGGCCCAGAAATATTCCGAAGATCCCGGTTCAGGGGCAAAAGGCGGCAACCTCGGCTTTTTCGGCCGCGGTCAGATGATCAAGGAATTTGAGGACGCGGCATTTGCCACCAGACCCGGCGAGACAAGTGAGCCGGTCCGCACCGGGTTCGGCTGGCATCTCATTCAGGTGGTCAGCAAAAAGGCGCCCGAACAGCTGCCGCTGGAAAAGGTGCGGGGCCAGATCGAGGCCCGTTTGAAAGGTGAGCGCACCGAAAAGGCGTTACAGGTCATGGTCGAGTCCCTTAAGAAAAAATATCCGGTGACCAGCAAATGATCAATGCCGTCACACCACACTTGAAAAAGTGGAGCGGCCCCTATATATTCCCCTTGTTGACATAGTGATAGATGCCGTAAAAAACCTCCCCGATCAGCCCGAAGGTGAGATAGATCCGGGCGATGCGATCCGCCGGCAATGCTGTCCCCACCACCTTGCGCAACAGGGAAACAGTGAGTATTGTCAGGCCGATAAGGTAGGGAACCGATTCCAGCCAATGCAGCATGGTGGCGGACAGGGTATCGAGGGGACGGCCCGGGAAATACCGCACCGTCACCAGCAGATAGACGGCCAGCAGGGCGATCAGAGAGATTTTTTCCTTTGTGTTCATCTGCGCGTCATATCCTTGTCATTGCATCCGATCCGCCGGCTGCCGGCCCGCGGGTATCCATAATCAATCCATATTGCGCCTAACACTGTCCATGACATCACTGACCGCCCTTTTTTTCCCCGAAACATCTCCGGAGCCGGAACAGTTGCCGCAGCTCCTCTTTTTTTTTGATACCATTCATCATTACCAGGCAAGTGAAGAACCGGCCGCCGCTCCGGACCCATGGCGCCATCTCTGTCCCGGTTATCCGCCGCTCCCCTTTCACGAGGAGCTGCCGCGGTTCACTCAACTTATCAGAGAGCTGAAAGGAAATGAAGGAGAATTTTACAGCGGCCAGCTCACCGCCATGGCCTCCCGTTTTTCCGACCGGCCTGATGAGACGAATGTCCGCAGCCTCATTTCTTCGCTGAGCGGCCCTGGTGAGCCCGTCGCTGCCCAGGAGGACAAGCGGAAGCAACGGGAGAAGAGGGAAGAGCTGTGGCAGGCGCGGCTCCTGCTCAAGCTTGCCGAAATCCTCCGGCAGGAGGAACGGGAGCTGGCACAGGAAATGGCCGCCGTCGCCGCCAGAGAACAGGAACTCTTTGCCGCCCTCAAGGGCGACGACGAGGACGACGAACTCGCCATCCCGGTGACGCAGTTGCCCTCCTCCCCGGCATCGACCATCCGCCCGGAGTTGCTGCTGAAGGCCTGGGCGAAACTTTTTCTGGCTGATCCGCGCCGGGCTGAACACCGGATCTTCGTCGCCAGCCGGGAGGAAAACGCCGAATTACTCTTTGAGATGAATCACTCCCTCAGCGGCCATTACCCGACCAGGCTCTTGCGCCTGCCCCTGCCCTGGCTCGATACCCTGCCGGCAGAGGAGGCGATCGCCCTGCGGGATGCCTTCCGCAGCCAGACGGCGACCACAATCGCCGCGATAGCCGCCCTGCTCGCCGCAAGCTGCGGCAGGGGTCTCCAGGACGACACCCTGCCGCAAACCACCCGCCTGGCAGCGGATTGGACCCGAGCCCTCGACGCCTTCCTCGCGGCTCATCCTTTCCCGGGCCGGCCAGCGGGCGGCGGCTGCCAGCCTGTGCCACATCTGGAAATGTATCTCTGCACCGCCAGCGCCAGCGCCCTGATGGCCCGCCTGCTGCGTCGCTCTCCTCCGGATGCCGGACCGGAACCGGAACACGCGCTGATCGCCTTGCTATCCGTCAAATCATCGACCTGTAAGGGTTGATTGTCAGCACCGGACAGGGCGCCATCTTCACCACCTTTTCGGCGATGCTGCCGAACAGGACCTTTTCCAGCCCCTTGTAGCCGTGGGTGCCCATGACGATGAGATCGATGCCGTGCTCGCCGGCATAGGCCAGGATGGTTTCGGCAACATCACCGGCGAGCACGACTCCTGTGGCCGCGGCGCCGGGGCCGAGGGTTTCTTCAAGAAAGAAGGTCATCCGCTCCCTGGCGCTGGCGAGCAGATCCTCTTCAAACTGGATGACCGGCATGTGCGGCTCGAAAAATTCCGAATAATCCTGAAAGGTCTGGGCCACAAAAATCGCCTCCAGTCCGGCGGCAAACCGTTGCGCCACAGAGGCGCCGTACTCGAGAATGCGATGCGCGTTCTCGGAAAAATCAACAGGAACCAGAATTTTCTTGATCTCCATAACTTCCTCCTTGATATGTGCCCTGCACCCATTCAACGGGATCCGGGCCGGGAATCGCGCCTGTTCCGGCACAACCGCCCCGGCCAGAACAGGAATGCCTCTCCGCATCTTATTCCGTCCGGGCCCGGGACTCAAAACTTTTTTGGCACTATCCAGCCTGGAACGGAAAACGTTCGAAGCGCTCCAGCCCGGAAACTATCCAGCAGTGCCGCAGATGCGGAGGTAAGCGCAGACTCCGAGGGAGGTTTGGCAGCTATCCACCAGCTATGCGGCCAGCCCGCCACCACTGCCCATCGCCATGGTTGATCTCGTCAGCAGCACAGAAAATTTCTTCTCAGCACAGGGCCCCCTGAGCCGCAGGCTGGCGGGTTATGAACCCCGCGACGGGCAACGGCAAATGGCGCTCGCCGTGGCCCACTGTCTCGACGGTCGGGGGGAGACGGGACTGCTGGCTGTCGAGGCGGAAACCGGTATCGGCAAGACCCTCGCCTATCTGGTCCCGACCGTCCTGAGCGGCCGGCGGGTCATCATTTCCACCAACACCCTCAACCTGCAGGAGCAGATCCTCCGCAAGGAGATCCCCTTTCTCATCGACCACGTCGATCCCGATCTCACGGCCCTCTGCGTCAAGGGCAGACAGAACTACCTCTGCCACTACCGCTGGCGGCGTCTCCATCAGGCGGAACACCCGGTCCATTTCAACGAGGACCAGCTCAACGCGGTGACAGACTGGCTGTCCGCCACCATCACCGGGGATCGGGCCGAGCTCGAATGGCTGCCCGACGATTCCCGTCTCTGGCGGGAGATCAGCGCCACCTCCGGTCAGTGCCTTGGCTCCGCCTGTCCTGACCACGCCGACTGTTTCATCACCGAGTTGCGGAAAAAGGCGGCGCGCTGCCGGCTGCTCATCGTCAACCACCACCTCTTCTTTTCCGATCTGGCCCTGCGGCGATTCGGATTTGCCGAGGTGCTGCCCCGTTATGAAGCGGTCATCTTCGACGAGGCCCATCACATCGAGGATATTGCCACCCGTTATTTCGGCACCAGCGTCAGCCATTTCCAGCTCGTCGATCTGGCCCGCGACATCGAACGTCTCTGCGACGACGACACGGTCGGCAAAAAACCGGAAAAGATCATGAGTGCGGCCCGTTCCACCGCTGCCGCCGCCGCCCGTTTTCTCTCCCCTTTTTCGGTAAACCAGGGCCGCTTTCCCCTGCACGAGGCGATGGCGGCAATCGACGGCTGGGACAATGAATGCTTTCTCCTTGCCGAGTCGCTGCGCACCCTGAGCCGGTCCATTGAGCCACTGGCCAGCCAGGACGAGATCTGGAACACCATGCACCGCCGCACCGACGAACTGATGTCCCATCTTGACGCGGTCACGGCCGGACGCGACAGCAGTCGGGTGTACTGGTACGAAAGGAGAGAGAAGACGGTGATTCTCTCCGCCTCGCCCATTGACGTGGCAGGCGATCTGCGAAACGCGCTCTATCAGGAAGTACACAGCGCCATCTTTACCTCCGCCACCCTGACCGCCGGCGGCTCGTTCACCTTTGTCCGCCAGCGGCTCGGTCTGCCGGATGACACCGCCACTCTCCGCCTGACTTCGCCCTTTGATTACCGGGGCCGCACCCGGCTCTTCATTCCGGGGCAGTTTCCGGAGCCCCCGTCACCCGCCTTTCTGCCCGCCCTCCAGGAAAGCATCCTCGCCCTGCTCCTCGCCTCCCGCGGCCGGGCCCTGGTGCTCAGCACCAGCATCAGGGTGATGTTGACCCTGCATCAGTTTCTTGCCAGCCGGCTCCCCTTTCCCCTCCTTCTGCAGGGCAGCGCCCCGAAACAGACCCTGCTCGACGCCTTTAGCAACGAAACCCACTCCGTCCTCCTGGCGGTGGCAAGCTTCTGGGAAGGGGTTGATGTGCCGGGTGACACCTTAAGCTGCGTCATCATCGACAAATTACCCTTCGAGGCACCCGGCGACCCGGTGACCATGGCCCGCATCGAACGGATCAGACAGGCGGGCGGCAATCCCTTCATGGATTTTCAGGTGCCGCGCGCCATCCTTACCCTGCGCCAGGGCGTGGGCCGACTGATGCGCGCCTCCACCGACGGCGGTCTGCTGGCGATCATGGATATCCGGCTCTTCAGCAAGCAGTATGGCCGACTGTTTCGCCAGAGCCTGCCCGCAAGCGGCATCATCCGCACCATGGACGAGGTCCGCGAGTTTTTTCAAGGTCTGGATCACGGGACATGATCGCGGCCCGTCCTTTTTTTGCCGATCACGCCCCTTTTCCCCATTGAGATGCAGGTACGGAATCTGGTATAGGAACAGGGACCATGAGCATCATCCCCTGGAGGACATCGTGAACAAAAACGAACTGCTTGCCCGGCTGCAACCGGACATGATTGCCGTTGACGAGGCAATGCGCCATGAGATCGCCGGGGTCGGTACCCCCCTGCTGCGGGAACTCCTCGAATACGGACTCTTCAACGGCGGCAAACGGTTCCGGCCGCTGCTGACCGTCCTCGCCGGCCGTCTCTGCGCCTTTGCCCGCATGCCGGCGGGGCTGGCCCCTGAAGAGGACCTCGTGCCGCCGCCCGACCTTTACCGCCTGGCCCTGATTTTCGAATTTCTGCACTGCGCCAGTCTGCTCCATGACGATGTCATCGATCATGCCGACCGCCGCCGGGGCAAACCGGCGGTCAGCACGGTATGGGGCAGCAGTCACGCCATCCTGGCCGGTGATTTTCTCCACACCCGGGCCATGACCCTGGCCGGTTCTCTGGGCGGGAAAGAGATCCTCGAAGTGATCGGTGCGGCGACGGCGGCGATGATCGAAGCGGAATTTCTCCAGGCCCGAACGGTCGCGGACGGCAATCTCTCCGAGGAAAACTATTTCGCCGTGCTGCGCGGCAAGACCGGCGCCCTGATCAGCGCCGCCTGCCGGGTCGGGGCCTGCTTCGCCGAGGCCGAGGCGGCACATCAGGCGGCGCTGACCGTTTACGGCAACGCCCTGGGGCTGGCCTTTCAGGTGGTGGACGATCTCCTCGACTATCTCGGCGACCCGGCGACCACCGGCAAGGCGGTGGGCAATGATTTCATCGAGGGCAAGCTCACCCTCCCCCTGCTCCACGCCCTGGCCGGCGCCGGCAGCAGCCGGCGGCAGGAGATGGCGACCCTGCTGGCCGCTTCACCAGCGGAGCGCG
>CAZUZJ010000032.1:8804-14333 GCA_964624225.1 uncultured Desulfobulbia bacterium
CACCTATGCCAGACAAGGGGCGGAAACGCTGGTGGAGGCGGCGGAGGAGGCGCTGGCTGTCTTCCCCGACTGCCAGGCGCGCCGCACCCTGATCGGCCTGGCCCGTTACGTCCTGACCCGGCAGCAGTAAATGGCCCGCCGCAAAAGCCGCTCCGCACCGCGAAAAAAAAAATTCGCCCCTGCAAAGGGATTGCTGCTGCTCGTGCTGCTGATCGGCTCTGCCGGCGTCCTCGCCCTCAATCTGCCCCGCCTGAAAATCTTTTTTGCAGGACCTGCTCCCCCCATTGCCACGAAACGAGCACCATCGACACCACCGGCTCCCCAGGAGCCGGAACCGGCCACCCTGTCCCGCCAGCCGCCCTCGCCCGCACCGGAAACCTCCGCCGATCGACCACGACTGGCCCTGGTCATCGACGACATGGGCTACAGGGAAGAGCTCGGCCGGACCCTGATCGGCCTTGATCTCGATCTCACCTTCGCCTTTCTCCCCGCCGGTCCCCACACCGCAACACTGGCCGCCCTGGCCCGTGCACAAAATCGTGACATCCTGCTCCACTTGCCCATGGAGCCCAAGGACGACCGCTGGCGGCCCGAACCCGGCGTGCTGCTCGCGGCCATGCCGGAGAAGCAGATCGTTGCCACCATGAAGCGCCATCTCGCCACCCTGCCCACTGCCGTGGGGGTCAACAACCACATGGGCTCGAAATTCACCGCCGCCCCAGCTGCCATGCGGGCCTGTTTGCTCCTGCTGCGCGACCGCCGGCTTTTCTTTCTCGACAGCCTCACCGCTGCCGACTCGGTGGCCGGGCGGATTGCCGACGAGATCGGCCTGCCGTTTCGCCAACGGGACATCTTTCTTGACCATGACCCCGACCCGGCGGCCATTGCCGCCCAGCTGCGCCGGCTCATCGCCATCGCCCGCTCCCAGGGCGCAGCAGTGGGCATCGGTCATCCCCGTCCCGAGACCTATGCCGTTTTGCGCGACCATCGACGCCTGCTGACCGAGGGGATCGACGTGGTCGGCGTCAGCCGGCTGATCGGGAAACCCTTCCCATGAAGACGCCGACCATCACCCTGATCACTGATTTCGGTTTGTCGGACGAGTATGTCGGCGTCATGAAGGGGGTGATCCTTTCTCGTTGCCCGACGGCGGTCATCGTCGATATCACCCACCAGGTCCGGCCGCAGGACACCCGCCGGGCGGCCCTGCTCCTGGCCGCGACCCATCGTTTTTTCCCCGCTGGCACCATCCATGTCGTTGTCGTCGATCCCGGCGTCGGCACCGATCGACGTATCGTCCTGATCGAGGTCGCCGGTCAGCTCTTTCTTCTCCCGGACAACGGCGCCGGCTCACTGCTGCCCGCTCCCCAGGCGGCCTGGGAGGTGACGGAGGAGCCCCTTTTTCTTCAGCCGGTCAGCCCGACCTTCCATGGTCGCGACATCTTCGCCCCGGTGGCGGCCGCCCTGGCCGGCGGTCTGCCGGCGGCGCACACCGGACGCGCCATCGATCCGGCCGGCCTGACCCGCCTCGCCCTCCCCGCCCTGCTCATCAAGGAGAATGAGCTGTGCGGCGCCGTCATCGATATCGACCATTTCGGCAACCTCATCACCAACATCGATCGGGCAAGCGCGAAGGCATTCAGCCGCGATGGGCTGGACCGGCTGACGGTGACAATCGGCAGCCAGACCATCCCGACGATTTCCCTGACTTACGCATCAAACAAGATCGGGGAAACGGCGGCCCTCTTCGGCAGCCGCGATCTGCTTGAAATCGGCATCAACCGGGGCAATGCCGCAGCCCGGCTGGTGATTGAACTCGACAGCGCGGTCAGGGTGCGGCGGCCCCACAATCCTGACTGACAAGACACCCTCAACACCCCCTGTCGGCAGGGTGCCCAGAAAAAACTTTACAAACGCACCGCCAGACATTAAAGAAAATAATTAAATATTCCTTACGAGCTGCACATGCAAAACGAACACATCGAATCCATTGCCGGCATGTTGAAAACCATGTCTCATCCGATCAGGCTGAAAATCCTCTGCCTGCTCCAGGACCGGGAGATGACGGTGGGCGATCTGCGCGAAGAGGTGAAGACGACCAACGCCAACGTCTCCCAGCATCTGTCCATCCTCCGCAACCAGGGAATCATCTCGTTCCGGAAGGACGCCAATTTTATTTACAATCGCATCAACGATCCGCGCGTCCTGCAACTCATTCAGACGATGCGGACCCTTTTCTGCACCGAAAAAATCTGAAACGGACGCGCCTCTTTCCCTGCCCGGCAGTGGCGCAAAGGAACGGATAATGATCGTCACCGACTGGGTCCATATTTTTGCCGGTTTTTTCATTCTCCTCAGCCTGGCCCTCGGCGTTGAGGCGAGCCCTTTGTTCATGAGCCGCTACTGGCTCTGGTTCACCGCCTTTGTCGGCGCCAACCTGCTCCAGTACGGTTTTTCCAGATTCTGTCCCCTGGCCCTGATCCTCAAATCCCTCGGCGTACCGGAAAAGCGCTGCCCCCTCCCCGTGCCCGGCCAGCGGTCCCGGCCCTTACCCTGGTTCGGCAAGCCGGGCCGCGATCGCGGCACCGATGGGAGTAAAGATCTGGCGCAGCCAGCCATAGTCGGCCCGCCGCGGCAGTCGGCCGAACACCGCCACCCTGCCCGTTTCTTCGATAACCCGCTGGTTGTCAACCACCAGCACATCATCGGCTGCCATGTCTTTTTCCTCATCGCACAGCACCACCCCGAGCAGCGGGATGCCGCGACCCCGGAGGGCCTCGATGGTGAGCAGGGTATGATTGATGGTGCCGAGCCCGCTGCGGGCGACAATCAGCGCCGGCAGCGCCAGTTCGGCGACAAAATCGGCAAAGAGCAGATCGCGGCGCAGGGGAACCAGCACCCCGCCGGCTCCCTCCACCAGCACCAGCTCGTTAGCAGCCACGGCCTGCCGGAAAACGGTGCGAATCCGGTCGGGGTCAACCATTTTCCCCTCCCGTTCCGCCGCCAGATGGGGGGAAGCGGCCAACTGAAAATGAAAGATCACCTCCCCCTGTCCGCTGTTCAGCGGCAGGCTGTTATGCTCCAGGCAGGAGCGCAGATCCTCCGACTGTTCGCCACCGGAACTCACCCATTTCTGATAAACCGCCCGCATTCCCTGCTGACGGCAAAATCCCCAGAGCAACGAACTGACTACGGTTTTGCCGACCCCGGTGCCGGTGCCGGTGATAAAAAGCGCCTTGCCCATTGTTTCCTCTTTTGATAATGGCGATTGTCAGCCATCCGTCTTCCCCCTCGCCACGACAGAAAAAACCTGAAAACTGACATGATAGCCGCCGTGCCCGGCAAACCAGGCATCAAGGGCCGTGATCCTGGCACGGGTCAGCGGCAGGGGGGCGGCATGATGACCGGCGGTGCCGGTGCGGCTGATGTGAGACAGCAGACTGCGCAGGGAAGGGTAGCTGCGACGATAGGTTGTTTCAGTGATGTCGATCCGGTCAAAACCGCCGGCCAGCAGACGGCGGATTTCCTCCCTGCCGGCAAAGCGGGCGGCGGCGACCGGCACCTCCCGGCCAAAAACCGCGGTCAGCCCCGCCGCCAGCTCGCCCAAAGAGGCCGGCCCGAAGAACGATGCGAGAAAAATGCCGTTCTCGGCGAGGGCACGGCCACAGTCAGCACCGGCAGCGCCGAGATCATCGAACCACTGCATGGTGGCGTTGCTGGTGATAAGATCATAAGTCTCCCGGTTGGCGCCCAGAAATGTTTCGCCTTCCCGGCAGAGACAGACGACACCCGGGCGGCCGGCGAGTTTTGCCGTGGCCTGGTCGATCATGCCCGGGGCGAAATCAATGGCGGTGATCCGGGCAAGGGGAAAGCGGTCGGCAAGCAATGCGGTGCAGCTCCCGGTGCCGCAACCGATCTCGAGAATGCGGTCCGGGACAAAATCCTCGGGCAGCAGGCCGAGCAGAGCGATCGCACACTCGCGCTGGACCAGGGCATGGTCATCATAGGTCGAGGCGGCCCGGGAAAAGCGCCGGCTGATCATCTCCTTGCCGCGTCTCTTCATCGCCACCGGTCAAGCAGCACCATATGGCCGCCATGGGGGATGATTTCGCATGTCATGCCGGGCAATCTCACCATATCGCCGATCGGGGCCACCACATCCCGGCCGCCATGCAGCACGGAGAGCGGCACCGTGACCACCCTGCTCTCAGCCAGCCGAAAACCCTCGAGATAATCCAGGCCGGCCCCCAGCAGCGAGACATTGCCGTCGCGCAGATATGTCGCCTCCAGGCTCTCGGCAAAACGATGATAAGCGGCTCGATAGCCGAGAAAACATTTTCGGTAGAACCCGTGCATGAAGTGCCCGGGGTCTGCAGCGAGCTCCCCTCTGATCAGGGCGACCTCCGCGGCCGGCCAGCTCCTCCGCATGGCAACCAGGGTTAGTGACGCCACCAGTTCCGGATGGGCCAGGGCCAGTTCGAGACCGAGCTGCGCTCCCATCGACCAGCCGACCACCGCCACCGGCACCCCCTGCCGCCGCAGGAAATCGGGCAGCATCGCCGCCGCGGCAAAGGGATCGACCCACTGCCGGGGAACAATCAGCGAACGACCGGGGAACAGGGAAAAAAGCGAAACCAGCCGGCCGTCAAAGCCCCAGCCGGGAAGAAAGAGCAAGGGCGGTAACGACGTATCCGCCGCCGGGACAAGGGTAAAGGTCATGGCTCGTCCTTAATAACGGCGGAAGAGGGCGCTGTTGCCAGTGCCGGGTTCTCCGGTCCACAGCATACATCTGCCCCGCTCCCCCAGGCCATATTCGAGATGGCTGAAGGCCTGCTCATACCTGGTGCGGGCAACGAGAACCTTCCGACCGACCACCGGCTCAAAGGCTTTCCCCAGCTGCGCATTGAATTTTTCACCCATAGCTTGCACCGTCCCTGTGCCTTTAGCGAGGACGGCTCACTTTCCCTGCCGGTCATTCAGGACAAAGCCGAGGAATTTTTCGGCCGGCAGCAGCGCAATCGCCTTTTTCACCTCGGCCAGCGGGGTCATTCCCTTTTCCACCACCATGATGATACCGTCCACCAGCGGGGCAAAGACCATGGCATCTGCACCGGCAAGCACCGCCGGCACATCGAGCAGGACACAGCGGTCATCGTAGCGCGTTTTCATCTCAAGGAGCAGATCCCGCATCTTGGGCGAACCAAGCAGTTCGGTACTGTCATGCACCGTCCGTCCTCCGGAAATCACGGTCATCTTCTCCACCCCCGGCCAGATGATACAATCTTTCAACGGCCGGTTGTGTTCAAGGTATTCGACCAGCCCCCGGTCGCTGGCAAAGCCGAGACAGGAACGGATATCCTGTTTTTTCAGATCGCAGTCAACGAGCAGCACCGTCTGCTGGTATTCGCGGGCAAAGGTCAGGGCGAGATTGATTGCCGTCACCGTCTTGCCTTCGCCGGGGCGGGCGCTGGTCACCATGATGGTGTTCATCCCTCGATCCCGCAGCAACTGCCGAATACGGGTGCGCAG
>CAZUZJ010000033.1:0-14251 GCA_964624225.1 uncultured Desulfobulbia bacterium
CTGGGCGTGGCTTTGGCCGCTTACGCCAATGGGCTGCCCCTGCTCCTCAAGGGCCCAACCGGCAGCGGCAAGACGCGTTTCATGCAGTATCTGGCCTGGAAACTCGCCCGACCGCTGATCACCGTCTCCTGTCATGACGACCTCTCCACCAGCGACCTGGTCGGCCGCTACCTCATCCGCGGCGGCGAAACCTTCTGGGTGGACGGTCCCCTGACACTCGCGGTGCGGCATGGGGCCATCTGTTACCTCGACGAGGTGGTGGAGGCGCGCAAGGATACCACCGTGGTTATTCATCCCCTGGCCGACGATCGCCGCGAGCTGTCCATCGAGAAGCGCGGCGAGATCATCACTGCCCCCCCTGAGTTCATGCTGGCCGTCTCCTACAATCCAGGGTATCAGTCGGTATTGAAAGACATGAAACAGTCGACCCGTCAGCGATTTGTCGCCCTGGAGCTTGTCTATCCGCCAGCGGAGCTGGAAACACGGATTGTGGTACGCGAGGCCCGGGTAAACGAGCAGACCGCTGCCGCCCTGGTGCGGATCGCGGCCATGACCCGCAGCCTGAAGGATGCCGGCCTCCAGGAAGGGGCGAGCACCCGGCTGCTTGTCCATGCCGGGCTTTTGATCGAGGCCGGGATTGACCCGCGTTCTGCCTGCGAGGTAACCATTACCCAGGCGCTGACCGACGACGTCGAACTGGTCGGCGCCATCAATGAAATGATCAGTTCCGTTCTCTGAGGCCGGGTCATGGAAGAGGGGCTTGTCGCACGGCTGCAGCGGATCATCCCGGATCATGAACTCAATTCCTGGGAGCGTGACGAGCTGCTGGCCCAGCTGGCCGGTTACGACCGGCAGCGGGAAGAGGCGGTGCTGGCCCAGATCGGCGTCTTCTGGCCGATCAGCCATTCCCTCTGCTTCGCCTTTCTCGAACAGCTCGATGCCGGGCTCTCCTGCCTCGACCAGCTGCCCGAGTGGGTCAAGGGCATCCTCGCCGCCTACGAGGCGGACGGCCTGCGGGCCGCCCGTCTCTACATGACCGATGTCGAAAATAATTTCCTCTGCCGCCTGCGGGGCGAAAACGGTCTGACCCTGGCCGAGGCCAAGGGGCGGCTGACCCCTTATCTGGACGGTCTGGCCGGCAAAAATCTCCAGATCGAGGCCGCGGCCCAAGCCGGCACCGACAGTGCAACCGTTTTCCTGCCCAGGGAGATAACCCTGTACCAGGAGCGGAGCGATAACTTTCTGGTTTTCAAGCTGCTCGCCTCCCTGCAATGGGCCTTGCTCCGTAACGATCTCTATTGCCAGCGTCACGACAGCGGCCGCCTGCTGGCAGGCTACCTCACGAGCGGTGCCCCTTTGGCGGAGGAGGCAAACGGGCTCGCCCTCTTTCTTGGTCGCTTTGCCGACCAGCCCCTGGCCGAGGAACTCTACTATCTCCTCCAGACCGGCCGGGCCGCCTTTTTCCTGCAAGGGCACCTGCCTGGCCTGATGCGTGATGCCCGCCCCTTTTTTGCCCGGCAACGGCAGGAGCTTTCCGGCAGCAGAGCGCCGGCAGGCGCCGCCGCTGTCCTCCAGGAGGCCCGGCTTTGGCTGCTGGCGACCCTCGCCGGTGAAGGGCCGGCTGTGCCGGCGGGAGCGGCAAAACGGATTGTTGCCGGATTTGGTGGGGAAGACGGAGGGGGCCATGATGTTTTCGCCCTGACCGCTGCGTGTTATAGCAAGCTGGTGGCCGTAGCGGGCAGGTATGAGCGGTTGCCGCCGTTGTTCGTTGCCGGACAGTTGCGGGTGGAGGACGCCCATCGGGCGCGCCTTGCCCGCCGGGAGGCAATCAGTCAGAAATTCATCGAGGGGCTGGCCGCCATTCTCCAGCCGCAGTCCGGCAGCCGACACGAGGGCAAGGAGGAGAATCCGGAGGAGCGGCCTCCTGCCGCTAATGCCCTGGAGAGCGGTGCCACTGTCGCGGCCATGCAGTCCCAGCGGGACAGGGAGAAGGAGGGGGATGCCCAGCAGGGGGAACCCCGATTTTTCTGCCTTGATGATGAGGGCCTGGAGCTGCCCGAGGAATTACGCAACCTGGCCCGGGAGATCGAGGACGATCTCGGCGGTGTCCCGGCCTTTTATATTACCAGCGCCCGCATGCAGGCCGGCGGTCGCAGCAGGACTCCACTGACCGCGGTGGAGGGAGCGGCCGGCAACGGCCAGCTCCCCGACGGGCTCCTCTATGATGAATGGGATTACCGCCGCCAGGGCTTTCGCAAAAACTGGTGCCGGCTGATCCGTAAAAAACTCGACCCGGTTCGGGGCACCTTTGTCACCAACACCCTGACGACCTATCGTGGCCAGATTGTCCAGTTGAAGCGGCAGTTCGAGATGATGCGGACCAGCCAGCGCTTTGTCAAACGGCAGCGCGACGGCGATGAGATCGACATTGACGCCCTCACCGAGGCAAGCGCTGACCTGCGGGCCGGCCGTACCCCGTCCGAACGACTCTTTGTCCGGCTGCTCCGCGACGAGCGGGACATCGCCGCCCTCTTTCTCGTCGATATGTCCTCCTCCACCGAGGGCTGGGTGGGCACGGCGCTGAAAGAGTCGCTGGTACTGCTCTGCGAGGCCCTTGAGTCCCTCGGCGACCGCTATGCCATTCACGGTTTTTCCGGAATGCGCCGCACCCGCAGCGAGATCTATCATGTCAAGGATTTTAGCGAACCCTATTCCGAGGAGATCAAGGGTCGCATCGCCGCCCTCGCCCCCATCGACTACACCCGCATGGGCCCGCCGATCCGCCACTTCACCCGCGAACTGGCCCGGGTCGATGCCAAGGTGCGGCTGCTCATCCTCCTCACCGACGGCAAACCGGAGGATTATGACGACTATAAGGGTGAATACGCCATCGAGGATACCCGGCATGCCCTGATCGAGGCCAAGACAGCAGGCATCCATCCATTCTGCATCACCATTGATCGCGAGGCCCAGGACTACATGGCCCACCTCTTCGGCCGGATCAACTATATTTTCATCGACGACGTGCGCAAGCTGCCCCTGCGGGTGCCGGAGATCTACCGGACCATCACCGCCTGAGCAAAAGGATTATTCCTCACTGTCAACCAGGTAATCCTTGAGTTTTTCCAGCAGGGAATCGGGCAGCTCCTCGTCGTAGAGAAAGGCCTCGGCCTCGGCGCCGGTCAGCTTCTGCTTGACGTCGATCGGCAGGGAGCGCAGAATCGCCATGCGTTCCGGGTTGGGTTTGCCCCGCGGTGGCTTGTTCGTCTCCATCTCTTTTTCCTCTCACTGTCTGCTGTTTGGGCCAGGCTCAGAAGGTGATGATCTGCCAGCCATCATTCAGGTAATGGGCCATGGCGGGATGGCCGCCGATGTGGCCGACCAGGGGCAGCCCCTCCCTCTCCACCGCCTCGGTTACCCCCATTTTGGCCGAACACGCCTTACAGACGGCAACGATGAGACCGAGCTCTTTGGTCTTGCGGTAGAGGGGGTTGAGGAAATGGTCAGCCCGGTTCATCTCCGGCACCAGCTTGACTGCCTCGCCCTCGATGACGATGGCGCCCTGGCGGCCATGTTCGTGCAGGTCGATGGCGTTCAGCAGGACGTGGATGAAGCAGAGCGGGTCGCCGCGAAAGGCAAAGAGCAGTGTTTTGTCGTCCATGAGGTCCTCCATGATGGGGTGGGTAGCGTACCCGCAGTCCTCATTTTATGAGGAGAGCAGAAAAATGGCAATGAGCGCCAGCAGCAGCCCGCAGAGTTGGCGCAGGGAGAGCGGTTCCCGGAGCACGGCGGCGGCGAGCAGAATGGTGATGAGCGGATAAAGGGCGGTCAGGCTTGCCACCACCGAAATCTTGCCCCGCTGGGCCGCAACAAAGAAGAAGAGGGTGCCGGTCATGCCGGCGATCCCGGTGAGCAGGGCAAAGGCAATGCCGCGCGGATGGTGCTCTGGCTGAAACCCGGGCAGGAGAAGAATGGTCAGCCCGACCAGCAGCGCGCCGACCACCTCGTAGACCAGGGCGCTCTGCGGGTTGATGTGGCTGACCGCGATCTTCGGGAAAAAGCCCCAGAGGCCGTAGCAGCAGAGGGCGAGCAGGGCGGGCGGGAGCCAGTTGTTCATAGAGGAGGCATCCACAGAATTAGGAGGCCGGAGCCGCTTCAGGGGATGCCCCAGAAATCCCTGGGGCCTCTGTTGTCGAGGCCGCGGGTGGTGTCCGGGGTAAAGATCGTCACCATGTTGCCTTCTTCCCGGCGGATGACGGTTCTGGTCAGGCGGGAATACCAGACGCCCAGCTGCCTGCCCTGGTCATCGACAATGAACGCGCCGTGGTAAATGTTGCTCACCCGGTAGCGGTTGTCGATCCGTTCCATCCAGGCGGCCAGCCGTTCCGGGGTGATGTCGGACTTCTTCCACAGGCTCGGCGCCAGGTGGTAGGCGTTGTCGAGCGCCATGATGGCGTCCGGCTCGGCATCCGGCCCGATATGGTAGTAAGTGTGGTTGGCGAGGATGCGGCCGGACTCGAACAGCTCGTTCACCGCGAGCTGAAAGTCAAAGCGGCCGCTGGCCCGCTGCGCGCAGCCGACGGAAAGGGTGACGAGAAAAACGGACAGCACGAGGACGGGCAGCAGGCGAAAACGGGATAAGCATGGCATCATGGGCGTCATCCGTCTGGAGAGGAACTGGCGTGAGCCCTGGCGGTCGGCGCAACGCCGTGGCCGCCGGGGCGCCTTTCCTTTTACTATACCGCCGGGGCGCAAATGTGCCAAAAAAAATCAGTGCCGGGGCGGAAGAAAGAGCGTTATCGAGCCGCTGATGCTGCTATAATGGTGACAAAACGTCAGAAGAGGAGAGCACCAATGCAGGAAGAGACACCACGGCAGAACATTCTTTTTCTCGGTTCCAATGTCAAGATCCGCAATCTGCCAATCAAGGAGGTCAGTCTCATCGAGGAGGGCAGTCTGCCGGCCTATGGCTACAACCCCGGCGATTTCGTCGAGCTGCTGGCCGGCAAGGTGGCGGTGGAGAACGGCAGGCTTGATCAGTCGCTCACCTGGCTGGCCGCCTATCTCACCGCCGCCAACCTCAGTCCGCGGATCACCACCATCACCTACGGCGAACAGAAGGACATCTTCCAGGTCTTTCGCAAACGGCAGCGCCCGGAGATCGACAAGGACCACGGCTGGTTCATGGTCCATCAGATCCTGCCCTTTGCCGGCCGCGGCGAGGACGAAAAGGCTCTGGCCGTCACCGACGACAACCGGGAAAAGCTGCGCGACCACGACGGTATCATGGTCATCGACGACGGTGGGCGGCCGCCGCAGAACGCCGCTGAGTTGAAGGAACTCAATCCCCGCGCCTGGGTTATCGCCATGGGCATCAGTGTCGCTCACTGGACGGAATGGGCTGCCCGGTTCGGGGAAAATTTCGTCCTCTTCGGTCGGCTGGCCGATCTTGAGACGACCCGGATGGAGATGGACAGCTCGGTGGTGTGGGAATCGATTGTTGCCATGGCCCTGCGCGCCCTGCGCTCGCCCGAGGTTGGCATCTGGGACGAGCGGCGCGGCCGTTTTTGTTGCCATGCCATGGTTGAGATGTTCCCCCATGGCCTGCTCTATGTCGGCCCGGAAAACGTCTTTTTCCGGCACCGGGAGGGCAGTCTGCCGGAGAAGAGTTCTCCCCGTCGCCGCGGTTCGGTACCGGCCTACGACACCATGGTCACCTCCATGCTGGCCATGGACTTCATCCGCCTCGGTGGCCTGGTCGCCGGTCGCCGTTATTTCAGTGACTTCTCCAAGCGCACCCTGCTGCACTGGCAACTGCTTTACGAAAACGGCTACTATTTCACCGATGCCCTCGAATTGCCCAATCTTGATTTCACCTCCACCTTTCCGGGCGGCTGTCCCTGCTCCTTTCTCGACGGCAATGATCCGTTTTTCATCGAGCTGCCTCCTTTTTCCCCGGAATTCGACCGCAGCCTGGAGGTGGTGGCGGCCCAGGAGTGGACCAGGGAGAAGATGGCCGGGCTGCGCGCCTTTTTCGATCAGAGCGGCCGGGTTGGCCCCCGCGTCCGCCGTCCTCCGGCCGGCGCGCCGGTCCCCGGTTACATGGATATTATCCTTGAGGTGCTCCATTGCCTCAAGGAAGAGGTGAGCCGCAAGACCGGATTCCAGAACCTGCGCATGTTCACCGTCGGCCATCTGCGTACCACTGATCCGGCCGAGATCGGACCGGTGCTGACCCTGCAATCGGTGATGGATTCCTATGTCACCAAGGAGAGCTACCAGCGGCCGCTCTGCATCGGCGTCTTCGGCCCGCCGGGTTCGGGCAAGTCCTTTGCCGTCAAGGAGGTGGCCAAGGTCATCGGCAGAAAATTCGACCAGGACCCCTTTGATTTTTTCGAGTTCAATCTGACCCAGTTCGCCGAGCCCGACGAGATCAATTCCGCCATTGACCTGGTGCGCGCCTCGGTGGCCAGGGGCAAGGTGCCGATCACCTTCTGGGACGAGTTCGACTGCCGTTACGACGGGCACGAGTTCGGCTATCTCCGCTATTTTCTCCCCTCCATGCAGGACGGCGTCACCTATGTGCACGGCATTCCCTACTACATCGGTCGCTCCATCTTTGTCTTTGCCGGCGGGGTGAAGACGAGCTGGCAGGGCATGGAGGATATTCTTGGCAAATCATCGCCCCAGGAGCTGCAACTGGCCAAGACCCTGAAGATTCCGGATTTCATGAGCCGACTGCGGGTGGTGCTCGACATTGACGGCATCGATATCCCCGAGGAGCTGTTGCGCGATTCCGCCTCCGGGCCGGAGCTGGAGGAGCTGCGCCGTATTCTGCTGAAAAGGGCCTTTATCATCGCCCATCAGATGGATACCCACTGGAAAAAGGCGGCCCGCAAGACCTCCGGCCTGCTTTTGCGGCTGCTCATCGGCCGCTACAAGTTCGGCGCCCGCTCCATCGAGGCGGTGATCGAGGCCAGTCGCGCCGCCGACCGGCTGGTCTATGGTCTGCCCGAGCTGATCGGCCCCTCCGGCGCCCGCATTCACGCCGACTGGCGGGTTGATCTGGAACGTCGTCTCGATCTGATGCGCAAGCAGCAGGGGCTGCGTTCGGTCTGGTGAAAAAATGGCGAACCAGGGGAGAAAAAGAAAATTTTGACTTGCCCAATCAAAGCGGATCGGGTAAATATCCACTTTTCCAATGCACCCGTAGCTCAGCTGGATAGAGTACCGGACTACGAATCCGATGGTCGCATGTTCGAATCATGCCGGGTGCGCCAGTAATATCAAGGGGTTACGTCAATCTGGCGTAGCCCCTTTTTTGCTATGTGCGAGAATCCGTGTGTGACGTTTGTCTCGCCACCTCGTATAAGCACATGGCGGACCGCTTTGAATCTCCGATACTGTGCAGGTAAATCTCGGTTGTGGAACGGTTCTCGTGCCCGAGAATTCGCTGGATTGAGCCGATCGGCACATTGAAGCTTTCCATAACGGATGCGGCGGTATGCCTTAACACATGAAACCGGAAATATCTCACCCCCGTCTTTGATCCTGCCACGAAAAAGTGGAATAGGAGTTAACCCGACAACGCAACTTGCGCAATAAGCATTTTTTTCTTTCTGTGCGACAGGTAAGAGCGGTGATTCCGTCGCTGGATCCATTGCACCAGATATGATGGTTCCAACCCGGAAATTTTCGCACCTCGTATTGGTCCATTCCCAGCTCTGTCTTTGTTTTTTCAAAGTATTGCTCAATGGCCCAACGAAGCCGCCTGCTTCGATCTGGTTTTTCATAGCTGCGCAGCAGGCAACGCCTGCGGGTTGCATTTTTTCAGTGGCAAAATGGAGGAGTCGCTCAAACGCTCCAGCCAATTTTGGAAGACGATGGCTTTGACACCTGGCTGGAGAAAGGTGGTGACCGACAAAGGCTACCACCAGGCAGACCTGCTCAAGGAAATCAACACCAGCCAGGGCATTACCACCTCCATTCCCGAACTCGAGATCAGGCAGCGGCGGCGCTGGCATGGTGACATTCAAGCCCGCAGTGAGTTTCACGCCAACCGGAGATGCACCCGTGGCAATGAAGGCAAGCGGCTGGGCCGGCTCCGGTCCGAGCTGGTGGACGAAGCTTTGCCCTGTGCAAGCGTAGCGGCAACCTTGCCCTGATGAGCATCCGGGCCTTGAGAATGTCGCCAAAGGCTATCTGATCCACGCCGCCGCCTACAACCTTGGTCTGGTAATGCGGGCAATTTTTGGTTATGGCACTCTCAAGGGGCTGGCCGATGCACAGGGGTGGCTTTTTATGCACCTTTTTGGTCTGCTGACAGCTCTTTTGACCACGATAAAATCCAGAAACTGCTTTCTTGCGGTCAGTCTGGCTCAGTGCCAAATTTGCCGCGGGCAACCGGTCGGTTGTCTGTCTGTTGCGCAAAATAGGTTTTTTCAACGGGCTGTTAGCTTCTTGAAATGGGAAAAGACGCAAAGCCCTTTCCGCGACTTCATGGTTACCGATGCCATTACTTTTTCTTGGGCCATGAATCACCTCCTGGATAAAAATCGGCCTGATCAGGGTCTATGTCATACACGCGGAATGTCTTTATGTCTTTCATTGCCGCTCCACGTGCTTTTCAACCTCATGAAAAATATTTTCCAGCCTGGCGATGTGTTTGGCACCGAGCCCCGGCTGCCCTTCTCCTGTCCTCTTTACCATTTCCAATGTGGAGCGCATGGCATCAATTTGTATGATGCCCCGCCGGGCGAGTTCAATATAGCAAAGAAACATGTCATGCCAAGCATAGCAATGATTCGGATACAAAAAGGTGGCAAGCTGGTAATTTTCGATTGCCCCTGTAAAATCACTGCGCATTTGTTTCATGTTGCCTAATCCGTGAATCGCGTTGGCAGCGTCCATGCTTGTTTTTTTATCACCGGGGACAACGTCCTTGACAAAGCGGAACACATTCTCGGCACGCTCTATATACACATATGCCTGTGCATTGTTGCCAGCTGATTGTTGCACTTGGGCAATGGTCTTGTAGATCATCCCCAACTGCATCTGCAAGTTGAGATCGGTTGGCGCCTCACTGAGCAATGCGGCAACCAGCATAAGCCCTTCCCGCAGTTCATCATTTGCCCGATCCAACTGCCTTTCATCGATCAACTCAACCGCACGGGCCTGCAAACGGTTTACCTGACGGGCGACAAGCTCCGCAACGGCACCCATTTCCCGTAAGGCGATCGCTCGCACCTGGCGGCTGTTTTCGGCCTGATTAGAGACGACGCGCGCCAGCTTGGCCAACGCTTCATCGCTGAGATTCACCCCTTCTTCCAGGTGCTTTTCAATCCGCTCGACTCCGCCGACAATCTCAACCAGCAGCTTTTGATCGCCGGAAACGATGAGCATCAACTTCTGGATATCCGTGTTTATCGCCTGCTGACCTTTGACAAGCTGGTCAAGCCCCTCCAGCAGTTTACTGCGAAGGACCTCCTGAAGATGTGGATCATTATTGAACTCCTGAACAGCCTTGCGAGCCTGTTCAGGAGTGGCGGTGATTTCTCCTCCACCGAGTCGTTCTTTCAGCCGATCGAGTACCGGCTCAATGGCACCCTTGAGAACAGGCCAGGCCCCGGGTAATAACGCCGCCCCGGCAATGTCCAGAGATGCCTCTGCCGCTCCCATGATCACTTTCTTAAAAAGAGGTTGAAGATCCATCCTGCAATCCTGTCAAGAATCCTCCATTTCCCTGCTCCTCGCCCTCACGACCTTACTGCTCCACCAGGGCAAAGGCCGCCACATCACTTGCCTCATACTCCCGTATCCGGTCATAGCCGTCCCGGGTGCGCGGATAGGTATGCAGGCGCACGGCAAAGGCGCAGCGGCTGTATGTGTCAAGCAGATCCTCCACGGTGACGCCGGTAAGCCCTTCGGCAACCGGGGTGGTCGCCGGCGGGCCGGCCGGATCGGTGACATTGATCCAGTCATTCGGCGACTCTTGTGTTCCCGACATGCCTCGGTTAATGGTCAGATTGTAATGACTGAGAAATCCATTGGAATGATATGCCTGGTATTTCACCTCGATCGCCTGACTCAAATCGGTGTATTCAAGAAACTGGCATTCCTGCGGGGTGGTGCCGACAAACCCTACCGATTCGATCTCCGCCACCGTGTCGTTGTTATCCACATGGACGTTAAAAAGGATGCTGCCGTCGGTTTGCACATGGGGGGAGTCATCCACCGGCCACTCGTCGTTTTCCAGATCCCCCTGGACGATAAAAAACTTGAAGCCGGCGTCAGCTGGCGTCACCTTGTTGCCGTTTGCATCAAACATTTCGAGTTTCAGGGTGTATTTACCGGCAGCCTCCGCCACATTGCCATCGGAAAGCGTGGTGGTGTCCCACTTGGCAAAAGGCCGGTCATGCCGGTCATGTTCCACATACCAGTCCAGATCAGGCGGCGGCACCTCAAAGAGATTGTCTTCACTGCTTGCCGGATTGGGGTTGGGATTGGGCCCCAGCTTATAGGTTTTGATCTTCGGATGGAGCGGATCAGTCTGATCGAGATACCGGTGAACAATGGGCGTATCGATGTTGATCCAGTCGGAAGTCCCTTCCTTTTTGTAGGACCAGCGGTAGTACATGACATTTGGCCCGGAAGGATCACGCAGTCCGTCATGAAACTGCATGATCAGATCCAGGGTTTTGCCATAGGGATCAAAGGTTGAATCAGGGGCAGGATGATACAGCCCCCGGTTGGCGGAAAGCCCGCCCAATTGTTGCACCTCCGGAGTCGGCGCTGCCGCAAGGGTTGTCGTCGAATAAGGGCTCAACGTGAAGGGTTTGAAATGGCCCTGATGAATTTTCCACCAGCCGTCGTTACCGATACCGATGGGCATGACATAGATGCCCGATTTATCCACCGATGGATTTTCAAAATGGCAGCGCGCCCGCGCATCGGTCACCACCAGATGTACTTCCTTGCCGCTGGGATGGTTCCAGAAGGTGTGACACGGCACCGGGGTCGGCGCATAGACATATGTCAGGGAGCCTGAGATGCACTGCCTGACCTTGAAATAAAGATCCGGCTGCTCCGAGGTGCAATAGAGGGTGATTGAGGTGCTGAAATGACCATTGGCGTCGGTATTGGCCATGGCCACAAGGGTTTTGGGATAGCTGCCGGCAAGATAGAGACAGATATAGGGCCGCAACACCTCCAAATTGGCAATGACGTAGTTGCGGAAACTTTCAGTGGGTAAATTTTTCACTGCGGTCATGGAAATCTGCGAGGAAAGCTGCTCGGACATTACCCCTGAGGTGGATGTCGCGGTAGCCTTTGCTGCCTCAGGCGCGAGGCTGCGGGAGATGACTCCTGAAATAACCGGTCCTGGCCTAGGAATCGGCAGTTTTTCCTTTACATAGGGCCAGGGCGGCTCGGGAATCGGCTCGGGGATGCGCTGCAATTTGTCCCGGAACCTCTCCAGATAGTCATCGGGCAGTTTCGTGATAAAGCCAATGTAGTCGACCTCATATATTTCAACAATCGACGTGCATACCGGGGCGCAAATCGTTGTATCGGACCCCGCCTTGATCCTCTTTTTCACATCACCGACAATATCATAGCGGGTGCCGAACCAGCATCCCCAGTCAGGACGATAGACACTGATCGCCACATCAACCGCCTTGCCGATCTTGGCAACAACGCTGACACTGCGGGCCTTTGCCCGGGAAAGCATGGTCGCCTTTTCTACTTCCGGGCCGACCGTGACCTTGAATTTCAACTGTTCGCCGAAGCCGTAATCGGTTTTCAGAACCGCCAAACCCCGGTCGCTGACCTTCTGGGCGTCGAGGATTTCCCCGGAAGGACTGAAGAGATACGCCTTGATCGGCGGACTTTTCTCTCCGGCCTCGATATTTTTAAGATCAACCTTGACCTTGAATTGCGTTTCCACCTCTCCCTTTTTCCTTTTTAAGTTCTCTTTCATCTAGAGCCTCCTTTTCATAATGTTTGCAGGCGGATATGCTCGTGTTCATCTTACGGTAAGAGGCATCAACATTCATGCCAGAGGGGATTCCAGGAAACATGTATCGGAAAATCAGCAAGTTAAGCTTCTTGTCTGTCATTGCAAACAGAATGGCGAAGAAGGAATCTGTAACCCTGACCCTTGCCGGAGATCAGGGAAAAAGATGCGAAAAATGAGTAATCCGGCAGATGCGTTCAGATGACAGGCTACTGCCAGAGAAAATTGCCGTTACAGAAATCTGTTACCTTTTCGCATTACAGAATCAGCCATTTTTCGTACCGCGCTGTTGCCAAGGCTCAGTTTTCGATGGCTACGGCAAAGGAACAATTCCTGCGTGGATCAAAAAAAATCTTTGCTCAACCTGCACGAAAATCCCTATCCGACAATCAGGCTCAATTTAGTAAATCCATCGCAAAATCAGCATATTCGATGGATAATTATTCTGTGTTTGCCGTAAAGCAGGTGGGGCAAATTACCGGAGGCGGGGCAAAGGGGCGGCAGGGTGAAAGGCGGGACACCAGGACAGGGTGAAAGACGAGTGACTCTTTTCCTCTTTCGGTTTCCCTTCTGCAACCCCCCACAGTGACGACTTGCTTTTTTCAGCCCTGAAGAGAATAGAATTCACCTTGCCCGCGCCAGAACCGAACCAATACGCTGACTTTTCTTCTAAAGGTAGCAGTAGTGTTTTTGACAGGGGATTGCCGTAACCCGTTGATATGACACAGGTTAGATTTTCCCCGAGTTCAAAGTGGTAGTGCCAACGAATGGTGCATTCGTGCTTCATTTCATACGGCATTGATTGGTGTTTTCAGGGTGTCCTCAGCAAAGGAGACCCTCTATGTTTGCACGAGTCAAGAAATCTGGACGCTACGAAATTTTGGAACCATTATTTGGGATTCCCCATCAAATTATTGCATACGCTTCCACCGCCGAGAGTCCCAGTGTTACCCCGGAGATCAAAATGACGAAGCAGCTTCCACTCCGTCTAATTTTTTATCTCACCGGGGAACCTTTTATCCAATGCATTCGTTTAAAAAAATAAATGATAACCAGAATGCTTTTCCACAAACAACAGCCCTGCGTTGTACTTTATCGACAGTGTCCGTCAAAAATGTTTAAAATACAAAAAGGGGAAAAATGAAAATATCTGCAAGAAAAAATCTTCTTTCAAAGTTGGCACTTCACGTATCATTAACATTATTCTTGATATTTTCTTTCGCAAATCAGTCTGTTGCCGAGGAAGAACTCGTTGAAGTCGCCAACCAGAGTTTTGATGCCCAGTCATTAAATAACAACTCATTTTCGTTTCTTTATGTCGAAGACTGGGAGCAGGAAGGCAACGGCGGGGCCGACACCTTTAATGTCGGGTATGGATTAGTGCCACAACCCACTCTGGGTGAAAATGTCGCCCGGTTATTCACCGTCAAGGTTGACGGCGAGGATCCATCACGTGTGGAATCATCACCCATTGTTCACTATCTCTACCAGCCTTTAGCAGAAAATGCGGCAAACAATACAGAATATACCCTTACCTTTGATGTTGGAAATCCGGCGGGGGGGCAGGATGACGGAGTTGTGATTACAGCATATCTTGTGACCGGAACAGAAATCAGCAGCGAACAAAACGGTCAATTTATATGGAGTCAGCCTCTGACGACTATTCCGGATGGCGGCTTTCTGATAGACAGAACAACAACTTTACGGATCACCAAATCTCCGCACACATCAAATATGCCACTGCAGATAGTTTTTGCCTACGAAAACACCTCAACCGGAGACGGTGAGTGTATGGTTCTTTTTACAGACTACCTGAATAAACAGTATTGCTATCAGTCTATCGCCTATATCGACAATATCCGGCTAACGGCCAGACCGATAGAACCAGCTGCCAACGGGCGGAAATTCTAAACCTGCATTCCCTGGCAAATCCAGGAAATAAATCAGCCTCCTTTTCTCAGTGTGAAAAGGAGGCTGATACGCTGATCTGCATCAGGAGGATATGGAGTTGCGGGTTCAGAAGGTAACTGTTGCAACCCTGTCTGATGCGAATTCAGAACAACAAGATATCAATAGCATACCCCTTGTTTGTTGTTCCACGTGCACCCGGCTACCCGGCAGGATGTCCTGTCAGTGTAGTCTGCACATGCGGCAACCGAACAGAGCGGGTCGCCGACACAGTCGAGATCAGCACAGTCTGTAAGGCCGTTTCCGTTGTCATCGATGCCGTTGTCACAG
>CAZUZJ010000034.1:0-14175 GCA_964624225.1 uncultured Desulfobulbia bacterium
CCGGGGTTCCCTGCGCCCGTTCGACGAGGCGATAAAGTCCGCGGGCATGGTCCGGGCTGATGCGGAAGCGGGAATCGGCCAGCAGGGTCATGTTGTCGCTGACCGCGAGGTATTCCTCGAAAAAGGCGAGCTGATCGTTTTCAAGGCGTTCCGCTTCGGTCGCGAAATGGATTTTGTTGCCCGTGTCGTCCAGCAGGGGCAATCCTTCGTTGAACTGAAGCAGCATGCCTTCCTCCCGCCTGCCGGGCAACTGCGGCCAGAGAGGGATGGACGGAGTGTATCTGAAGATAAGGTCAAGGGCCTCGTCATGATCGGCCAGGGGAATGCTGCCGATGAGGGTGGCGTGGCCTTCCGGCCGGAAAGGCGGGGTATGCCCCTTGTGCACTGGTGACGACATGAAAATATCCTTCAGGTAGTGGAGTCCGGGGGCGCCGCGCGAAACAGGAGCGGTCTGTTCGGGCGGGAGCGTGGGCAGTGGACCTGGCCGAATTGCCTGTTGCGCGGGCAAAATAAAAAACGGTAACTTACCTCTAAAAAAGGTAAAGTGCAAAGTGAAAAATGATGTGTTGACAACATCGCTGTTCCGGAGTGTAAATAGCTCGCGCCGCGGCCGCCGGGCCAGTGACGCAATTGCCCGCCGCGAGAAAAGAAGTGTCGGCCTTGACTGGAGCGGCAAAGTTGTTTATTTTCCAGCAATGCGAGAGTGGCGGAATTGGCAGACGCACTAGACTTAGGATCTAGCGCACTTGGTGTGTGGGGGTTCAAGTCCCCCCTCTCGCACCAAGGAGCTTTCAGGTGTTTCAGGCTGAGGCAAAGGGCGATCGGTTTTCTGCATCTTTGCCTTTTGTATTTTCAATTCACAAACCGATTGAAAGGCAATTTTCTACCACATAATAAGGAAGGTATCACATGCAGGTGAGTGTTGAGGATGTCAGTGCCCTTACAAAAACACTGAAAATCGTTGTCCCCCGCGAGGTTGTTGAAAAGAAGATCGAGGCTGCCTACAACGAGTTGAAGACCGAGGTCTCGATCAAGGGCTTCCGCAAGGGCCGCGTACCGCGCCGGGTGCTGGAAAAGGGGTACGGTGACAAGGTGAAACAGGAGGTCGGCGAGAAGCTGGTGCAGGACACCTATTTCGACGCCCTGGAAAAGACCCCCTGCGAACCGGTTGTCCATCCGGAGATCAAAAGCCATCTGTTCGCCGATGACGGTACCTTTGTCTATGAGGCCGAGGTGGATGTGAAACCTGCTTTCGAGCTTGGTCTTTACAAAGGGGTCGAGGTGGAAATGCCGGCGATCATCGTTACTGATGAAATGATCGACGCCGAGATCGACCAGATGCGACGCGAGATGGCACCGCTGCGCAATGTCGAGGAGCGCGGGGCCCAGGAAAACGATCTGCTGATTATCGATTTTCAGGGCCATGACGAGAAAGGGGCGCCGATTAGTCATGTGCGGGCGGAAAACTACTCTCTGGAGATCGGCACCGGTCGCAACGGCAGGGAGTTCGAGCAGGCCTGCCTCGGTCTGAAAAAGGGTGAGGAGGCAACCCGTCAGGTCGATTTCCCCGCCGGATTTCCCAATCCGGCCCTGGCCGGTAAATCCCTCTCCTTTATCATCACGGCAAAGGAGATCAAAGAGCGGGTGCTGCCGGAGATCAACGACGAATTCGCCAAAGACGTCGGTGAGGAGTTTCCGACCCTCGACGCCCTGCGTGACGAGCTGCGCAAAAAAATCACGAAACGGCGGGAGAAGGCCCGCACCGGTGACCTGACCGACCGCATTATGATGAAGATCCTTGACGCCCATGATTTCGAGGTGCCGAATAAACTGGTCGCCTATGAGGTCAGCGAACAGATCAAGCAGCTCGAGGATCATCTGCAGAAGCAGGGAATGACCCTGGAATCGGCGGGATTCAGTCAGGAGAAACTGGTCAACGATTACCGGGAGGCGGCTACCCGGCGGGGGCGGGGGGATTTCATCCTGAAAAAGGTCGCCGAGCAGGAACAGATCAGATTAACCGATGATGATATCAGCAAGGGCTTTGAGCGGGTTGCCGCCCAGTACGGCATGGCGGTGGATGATGTGAAGAAGTATTTCCGCAACCGCGATGATCTGCTGCCGTTCATGAACGAGCTGCTCAACGAAAAAATACTTGAGTTTCTCCGCAATAATGCCGTTGTGAAGGAAGAAGCGGCCGGCGCGGCCGAAGAGAAGGCGGGTGGCGACAGATGAGTTTGATTCCCTTTGTTATCGAGCAGACGCCGCGCGGCGAGCGCTCCTATGATATCTATTCCAGGCTGTTGAAGGAGAGAATCATTTTTCTCGGCTCCCAGGTCAACGATGACATCGCCAATGTCATCATCGCCCAGTTGCTGTTCCTTGAGGCGGAAGATCCGGACAAGGATATCACCTTTTACATCAACTCCCCCGGCGGAGTTGTCACGGCGGGGCTGGCTATTTACGATACGATGCAGTATATTAAGTGTGATATCGCCACCCTCTGCATGGGACAGGCCGCCAGCATGGGCGCCTTTCTCCTGGCCGCTGGCGCTGCGGGAAAACGCTATGCCTTGCCCAACTCACGTATTCTGATCCATCAGCCCATGGGCGGTTATCAGGGCCAGGCCAGCGATATCGATATCCATGCCCGGGAGATTCTCCGCATGCGGGAGGATCTCAACACCCTGCTCGCCCACCATACGGGCCAGCCGGTGGAGAAGATCCGCACCGATACGGAGCGCGATTATTTCATGAGCGCTGTTGAGGCAAAAGAATATGGCCTGATCGACAAGGTGCTGGGCAAACGGGAAAACGTTGAAGAGGAGGTCTGATCATGTCAAAGGACCACGGAAATGATATCACGGTGATCTGCTCCTTCTGCGGCAAGAGTCAGGATGAGGTGCGCAAGCTGATCGCCGGCCCCAATGTCTACATCTGCGACGAGTGCATCGACCTCTGCAACGAGATCGTCAGCGAGGATCGCCAGCAGGAGCTGGAGGATCAGACCGGCGGCGCAGTGCTCAAACCGCGGGAGATCAAGGAGCATCTCGACCAGTACGTCATCGGCCAGGACCTGGCCAAACGCATTCTCTCCGTGGCGGTGCATAACCACTACAAACGGGTTGAATCGAAGTACACCAACAAGGAGGGGGATGTCGAGCTGCAGAAGAGCAACATCATTCTCATTGGCCCCACCGGCAGCGGCAAGACCCTGCTCGCCCAGACCCTGGCCAGGATCCTCAACGTGCCCTTTGCCATCGCCGACGCCACCACCCTGACCGAGGCCGGTTATGTCGGCGAGGATGTGGAAAACATCCTGGTCAATCTCCTCCAGGCAGCGGACCATGATGTCGAGAGGGCAAGCCGCGGCATCGTCTACATTGATGAAATCGACAAGATCGCCCGCAAGTCCGACAGCGCCTCCATTACCCGCGACGTCTCCGGCGAAGGCGTCCAGCAGGCCTTGTTGAAGATCATCGAAGGGACCATCGCCAACGTGCCGCCCAAGGGCGGTCGCAAGCATCCCCAGCAGGATTATGTCCGGATCGACACCTCCAACATCCTTTTTATCTGCGGTGGCGCCTTTGTCGGTCTGGAAAAGGTGATCAAGCGGCGCACCGGCACCAAGTCCATCGGTTTTGGCGCCAAGGTCGTCGGCAAGACCCAGAAGAAGATGGGCGAGGTGCTCGCCTCCATTCAGCCCGAGGATCTGCTGCAGTTCGGCCTGATTCCCGAACTGGTCGGCCGGCTGCCGGTTATTGCCACCATGGAGGAACTGGAGGAAGAGGATCTGGTCAGGATTCTGCGTGAGCCGAAAAACGCCCTGACCAAGCAGTATGAAAAGCTCTTTGATTTTGAAAATATCCGGCTGCGTTTCACCGAGGGCGCCCTGCGCGCCATCGCCAAGGAGGCGATGAAACGCAAGTCCGGCGCCCGGGGGCTCCGTTCCGTCATGGAAAAGGCGATGCTCGACATCATGTACGAACTGCCATCCGAGGCCAATGTCAAGGAATGCGTCATCAGTGAGCAGGTTATCCTGAACGGCGATTATCCGGTCGTGCTCTACGAGAGCGAGAACAAGAAAAGCGCATGATTCCCGCCGCCGGGAGGCCTCCGCCTCCCGGCGATCCTCTGTTTTTCCGCAGTTTCACCTTCAACGAGAATACAAATCATTATGTCGGAAACCGAGAAAAATATCTATCCCATGATGCCTCTGCGGGACATCGTCTTGTTCCCGTACATGGTGGCTCCGCTGGTGGTCGGTAGAACGAAATCGATCAAGGCCCTGGAGCAGGCCATGTCCCGCCGGACCAGCATCTTCCTTGCCGCCCAGATCGACGCGACGGTTGACGATCCTGACGAGAGCGGCATTCACCGGATCGGCACCGTGGCCTCTGTCCTGCAACTCCTGCGGCTGCCGGACGGCACTATCAAGGCCCTGGTCGAGGGCCGGCACCGGGGGAGAATCGTCTCCTTTCTGGAGGATCACGACTGTTTTACCGTCGAGGTCGAGGAATATCCCGAGGTCTCCCAGTCCGACAATCTCACCGTGGCCTATATCCGGGAGATCCTGTCCTCCTTCCGGCAGTACACGAAACACAACAAAAAGATCCCCAACGAGGTGGTCAAGAGCCTGACCAAGATCGACAACCCGGCCAAGTTCATCGATTTTCTTGCCGGTCATCTCCCGGTGAACAGCGAGGAAAAACAGCAGATCCTCAACACCATTCCGCTGATCGAGCGGATGGAGCTGGTGCTTGGTCTGATCCACAAGGAGAGCGAGATCGCCTCCCTGGAGGAGAATATCCGCGCCCAGGTCAAGAAGAAGATGGAGAAGACCCAGAAGGATTATTATCTGGCCGAACAGATGCGCATCATCCAGAAGGAGATGAGCGGCGGCAAGGATGATCCTGGCGCGGAACTGGTTGAGCTTGAGCAGCAGGTCGAAAAGAAAAAAATGCCCCAGGCCGCCAAAGACAAGGCGCGGCAGGAGCTGAAAAAACTCAAGATGATGCCGCCCATGTCGGCCGAGGCCACCGTGGTCCGCAACTACATCGACACCATTTTAAGCCTGCCCTGGCAGGAAAAGACCAGGGCGAAAATCGACATCAACAAGGCGGAAAAGATTCTCGATCAGGATCATTTCGGGCTCGGCAAGCCCAAAGAGCGCATTCTTGAATATCTCGCCGTCCAGGTGCAGGTCAAGAAGATCAAGGGGCCGATCCTCTGCCTGGTCGGGCCGCCGGGGGTGGGCAAGACATCGCTCAGCCGTTCCGTGGCCAGGGCCATGGAACGCAAGTTCGTCCGGATCTCGCTTGGCGGGGTGCGCGACGAGGCGGAAATCCGCGGTCACCGGCGCACCTATATCGGCGCCCTGCCGGGCAAGATCATCCATTCCCTGCAGAAGGTCAAGGTGAATAACCCGGTCTTCTGCCTCGATGAGATCGACAAGATGAGCATGGATTTCCGGGGTGATCCATCGTCGGCCCTGCTTGAGGTACTTGATCCGGAACAGAACAACACCTTCAACGACCATTACCTCGACCTCGACTATGATCTGTCCGATGTCTTTTTCATCACCACCGCCAACAACCTGCCGGCCATTCCGCCACCGTTGCGCGACAGAATGGAGGTGATCAAGCTCGAAGGCTACACCGAAGAGGATAAGCTGCAGATCGCCAAGGGCTACCTTGTTCCGAAACAGCTTAAGGAAAACGGCTTTGGCGAAAACGACATCCTGTTCCATGACGGGGCGGTGCTGGAAATTATTCGCCGCTATACCCGGGAGGCCGGAGTTCGGAATCTCGAGCGCGATATCGCCAACATCTGCCGCAAGATCGCCCGGGACCGCCTGAAAATCCGCAAAAAGAAACAGTACCGGATCAATGCCCAGTCCATCAGTAAGTACCTGGGGGTACCCCGCTTCCGTTACGGTCAGGCCGAAGAACGGGACGCGGTCGGCCTGACCACCGGACTTGCCTGGACCGAGGTCGGCGGCGAACTGTTGCAGATCGAGACCGCGCTGATGCCGGGTAACGGCAAACTGACCATCACCGGCAAACTGGGCGATGTCATGCAGGAGTCGGCCCAGGCGGCTTTAAGCTATGTGCGGACCAGGGCCGGCAGTCTTGGTCTGAGCCCCGATTTCTATCAGAAACTCGACATCCATGTTCATGTGCCGGAAGGAGCCATTCCCAAGGATGGGCCGTCGGCCGGCATCACCATGGCGACCTCCATGGTCTCCGCCCTGCTCAGACTACCGGTGCGGCGGGATCTGGCCATGACCGGCGAAATCACCCTGCGCGGCAGCGTGCTGCCCATCGGCGGTCTGACCGAAAAACTGCTGGCCGCCCGCCGGGGCAACATCAAGCATGTCCTCATCCCGCGGGAAAATGAGCGAAACCTGAAGGAGATTCCGGCCAGGGTGCTGAAAAGCCTCACCATCGAGCTGGTCGATCATATGGATGCGGTCCTGGACCGGGCCATTATCTGTCCTGATGGCGAGAAACTGTTCAAGGACGATCTGCCCCCCGGTTTCCTGCCCGGCATCACCCCGGTGGAGACCGGCAGTACCCTGCCGCAGCACTGAGGGGGTTGTGCTGTAATCACGGAAGGATAGCCTGAGCCGACCAGCAGGTTTTTTTCAGCAATGGTGCAGTTTTTTTGTTGACGAGACAAGGCGTTACTGGTAAAAAGACGCATCATTTGGGCGGGCGGTTAGCTCAGCTGGGAGAGCATCGGCCTTACAAGCCGAGGGTCACAGGTTCGATCCCTGTACCGCCCACCAGATTTCCGGGGTCGTAGTTCAGTCGGTTAGAACGCCGGCCTGTCACGCCGGAGGTCGCGAGTTCGAGTCTCGTCGGCCCCGCCAGGAATAGCAAGGGATAGCGGGTGACAACGCTATCCCTTTTTTTTTGTCCTCGAATTTTTCCACCCCTATTTCCACCCTGCACCGAAATTTCCCACAAAAAAGCCCGGACAGTCGAAACTGCCCAGGCTCCCTTTGCGTCAAGAATCGGTGTGTCATGTTGCGAAGCAAATTACGTGTTTAGCCGTGTTGTGGGGAGCATGACGGTGTTGAGCTCCGTATCACCTGCAAAGCCTTTATTGACAAGGGTAGTCGCGGGTTCGACTCCCGCCTCCATTGACATTTAATGCTACGTGAATTACTTTGTAATTCAAAGCAAAGGGAGGTTTCCTATGTCTGCAAATGCATTAGTTCAAGCCCGTGTTGATGGGAAAATAAAGAAGGAAGCGGCAAACGTGCTTGCGTCCATGGGGTTGACTGTATCGGACGCGGTGCGGTTATTGCTCACCAAGGTGGCCCGCGAACATGCCTTGCCGTTTGATGTAAGAATCCCGAATGAGAAAACCAAAGAGGCGATGCAGGAGCTTGAAGCAGGGAAGGGCGCACGCTTCAAGAACGTCAAAGATTTAATAGCTGACCTGGATGCGGACGATTGAGCGTTCAACCGCATTCAAGCGGGATTACAAGCGTGAAATGAAAGGCCAGCACAGGAAAACGCTGGAAAAAGAGTTCGTCAAGGTATTAACGACACTCATGCAAGATCAGCCATTGGCTGAAAAATACCGAGACCATCCGCTTTCAGGTGAGTGGATGGGATAGCGGGAATGCCACATTAAGCCTGACCTTCTCTTGGTATATAAAAAGTCTGATGACGACATCTTGAAATTAGCGCGGCTGGGTTCGCATTCTGAACTTGATCTATAAAGAAGTTGTACAAACCAATGTTGCACAAATGGTTATCAGCAAGCCGAAAACCCTTATGTAGTAAGAACCTGTGTGAGTTCGAGTCTCGTCGGCCCCGCCAGGAATAGCAAGGGATAGCGGGTGACAACCCTATCTTTTTTTGCCGTCTCTCCTCGCCTTTTTAAGGTGCTGTTTGCCGGCGAGACGTTTCTTTCACCGCCTTCCGTTTTTCCCCCCCCCCAACGTCGTTTTTCGTCACCAAGATATGTTTTGGCGGTCTCTGGCAATCTGTTTTTTTGTTGATTTTTTTGTCGGGAAAATGCCATCCTGATCCTGTGTCATTGTCGTACCGGTCCGCTGACAAGCCAGGGTCGGCTTTTTCAGCGGACTGTCGGCCAAAGAATGCATCGGTCAATCTCCCGAATGCCTGGCTCTTTGAGAGTCGATGCAATTCGCCGCCACAGTCCTGTGCCGACACCAGACTGTTTTCAACAGATTGGCAACCGAGGAGGGTGATTCCCGCATCATGCGACCCGAGAAGGATGACAGGGACCGGGAGGAGTGCGGATGGCAGGGCGAAGAGGAGAAAAAATCGGCTGGACCGTTGGCTGGCTGGGGGGATTCGGCTGGGTTCTTGTTCTGTCTGTCGTCTTTCTTGTTCAGGGAAAAAGCGGGCCGGCGCTGGCCGGACTGGCGCTGACCGCCGCCGCGGTTGCCAGTATCGTCTTTTTTTCGCCCTGGCGCTTTCCGACAACGCCCTACTGGAAACTTATGTTTTTTCCCTTTCTGATGTTTTTCCTGTCAGCTTTTTGGGTCATATGGGCCTACGGCGGTCTGCAGGCGATCGGACTCAGGTGGTGGAACCTCGGGTGGCTCCTGCCGCCTCTGCTGCCGGTGGTAAGCCTCGGCAGGAGAAGATGGCTCGATGGCGGCGCCGGGTAAGGCTGTCCCGTCGATTGCCTCGCGGTTCAGGTTTTATGGGGGCGTCCGGCTGCCTGCGCAATCATCCGCGTCAAATCATTAACTTCCACCGGTTTCAGCAGATAGTCGTAGAGACCGTTCCGCATCCCCTCGATGCCCTCTGTGGTCGAACCGTGACCCGTGGCCATGATGACCTGGATGGTCGGATCGTGCTGCTTGATCAGGCGCAGGGTTTCCAGGCCGTTGACTTCCGGCATCTTCAAATCGAGCACCACCACGTCCGGTCGCCAGTTGCCGCTCGTCATCACTGCCATGGCATCGCTTGCGCCGGCAACCGCTCTGGCCTGGAAGCCCCGCAGGGTCAGGCATTCCACGATGGTTTCGGCAAAATCGGCCTCGTCGTCAACAATGAGCACCCGGATCTTTTTCGCTGGCATTATTTCGCGTCCGTTGTCTGCATGGGGAAGGTCAGAGTGAAGATGGTGCCGACGCCCTGTTCGCTCTGCACCTCGATTTTTCCCTTGAGTTTTTTGACCAGCCCATAGGTGATGGAAAGTCCCAGGCCGGTCCCCTGATTGCTTTTGTCGTTCTTGGTGGTGAAGAAGGGGTCGAAGATTTTTTTCTGCACCTCCAGCGACATGCCGGGGCCATTGTCGACGATGTCGACCTGGACCGAGTCGCCGTTGTGCTGTCTGGTCTGGATTACTATTTTGCCGTTTTTGCCGGTCGCGTCAATGGCGTTGTTGATGATGTTGAACAGTATCTGCTGCAACTGCCCGTGGTCGCTACTGATAACCGGCAGGTCAAATTGCAGGTTCTGTTCTATCCGAATGTTCTGATAACGGGCTTCGCGTTCCAGAAAACTGATGACTTCGGCGATTACCTCGTTGATGTTGACCGGTTCCCGGCGGGCTTCCATTCGTCGGGCAAAGCCAAGCAGACGATGGGTAATGGTCTGGCTGCGATTCACCGCATTTCTCATGGCGTCGAGCTGGGCGAGGAATTTGTCCCGCTGGCTGAAATTTTTCTCCTGCGCCAGCAGATCCTGCATGAGCTGGGTCTTGGCGCCGATAATGGCGAGCGGGTTGTTGATCTCGTGAGCCACGCCGGCGGCGAGTCGGCCGATGGAGGCCAGCCGATCCGTATGCTCGGTCTGGGCGATGAGTGATTCCCGCGCTTGGTCCGATCTGCGAATGGCGTCAGCCAGGAAGGAGGCGATTCGCACCACCGCGAAAATTATGATAAGGGTGCAGGAGATAAGGGTGATGAAGATCTGGCGTTTGAAATCCGCCCAGGATATTTTGTCCCAGTACCTGGGGTAATCCATGATCAGAATCCAGGGGGTGTCCTTGATCTGGCAGTAAGCGCGGAGAACCTCTTTGTTGCCCCGCAATTCGCGGGTCAGAATGATGTTGTTCGGCGAACCGATATCTGGCAGGTTGATTTTGTTGCCGTTTTTTGAGCTGTAGAATTGAGAAGAGCTTTGCGGTATTCCCTCCCGGTTGACCAGAAATGCGTCAATGACGATTTCCGAGTTGATTGCCGCGACAAAACGATCAAGGGTTTCCTTGTCGACACTTGCCCGCAGCACCCAGTTTCCCTGCCCCTTGTTGGACATTTTCCGGCTGATCGCAACAACGAAGTGGGGGATGCTGCGAAACCCCATGAAGACCTCGCTGATATGATTCTTCTGGGCCAGGGTTTTATTGTACCACAGGCTGTCGCCATACACCTTGCCGACCAGGTTGAACGGGCCGGCATAGCTGCGCTGAACTCCCTCCGGTCCGATGACGCTGAGATCGACAATCCCCCAGTGTTTCTGTTTGAGTGATTCAAGGACTTCGTCAAGTCGTTCCTGTTTGGTCAGGTAATCGTAATCGTAAGCTTCGGCGATGAAAGAGATGGATAACTGCAACCGTTCAAGAAAGGTTTCGATATTCTGTTTGGCGCTGATCGTGCTCCAGCGGGCATTGCTGGCGGTATCCTCTTTGAGGAGCTGGCGGTACTGGTGAAAACTGAGGGCCGCGGTAAACAGTACCGGCGCCATGGCGACGGACAGCATGATGAGCAGCAGACTGCGACGCAGGCACTGATATCGCTCCCTGGCCGGCAGGTTGAGATCATTGATCCTGGAGAAAAGAAGATATTTTTTGATATTATCGGCGCACGCCCAACTTCTGTTCATTGTTTTTTCTCCGCCCGGCCGCCCTGGGCGTTGTCGAGCACCGCTCCGCTTTGCAGATTGCCGGACGCCGCTTCCCGCAAGGCGTCCGGTGCCGAGGCGATAACCCTGTCGAGCACCGTGATTTTTTTCCACTGCAGGTACTGATAATGGGTGTCTTCGATGCCGCCGCAGACGACGACATCGATATTTTCCTTAAGGATCAGGGTGCAGAGTTCATCAGCAGAGGGACCCGGCAGGACAAAGGTTTTGCAGTTGTCCGCGCTCAGTCCCTTTCCCGTATCGGCAATGAGCACCTTGGTGGAACAGTCGAAGCGGGGGGCGATCTGTTCCTCCAGCAGCGTCAGCAGGATCTTCATTTCTTCCCCATTACTCGAGTCCATACAGTTTTATCTTGCGCAGCAGCTTGCTGCGCCACCAGCCCAGCATTTTGGCCGTCTGTGTCCGGTTGCCGCTGGTCTTGACCAGGGTTTCGAAAATTTTCTGTTTCTCAAACTCTGACCAGCTGACCGGCTCAGTTTTTCGGTTGCCGTTTTTGGTGGTGCCGAAAACCTCCTTTTCTCTCTTGTTGCCGTTTATTATTTCAGATGGTCGTGCTTCCTCTTTTTCCGTTTCACTCTTCGGTTGCGGATTCATGCTTTCCAGCAGATAGCCGGGCAGATGGGCCGTTTGTACTGTCTGCCCCTGACAAAGGTTGACGGCATATTCAATAATATTACGGAGCTCGCGGACATTGCCGGGATAATGGTAGTGGTGGAGCAGGGTTTCCGCTTCTCGATCGAGTCCGGTGATTTTTTTGTCCAGTTTTCGGCAAAGCTGGCGCAGGAAAAATTCCAGCAGCAATTTGACATCATCGTCTCGTTCCCGCAGGGCCGGCATATGAGCCCGCAGCACGTTCAGGCGGAAATAGAGGTCCTCGCGAAACCGACCCTCGCGAATGAGTTGCGGCAGGTCGCGATGGGTGCCGGTAATGATGCGCACGTCTACCTTTACCTTCTTTGAACCGCCGACCGGAAAAAACTCCCGGTCATCCAGCACCGTGAGCAGCTTGACCTGAAGGGGAAGGGGCAGGTCGCCGATCTCGGTGAGAAAGATGGTGCCGCCCTGGGCCAGTCTGAACATGCCCTGTTTTTCCGTGTGGGCTCCGGTAAAGGCGCCCCTGACATGGCCGAACAGTTCCGACTCCAGCAGCGCCTCGGGCAGGGCGCCGCAATTTACCTTGATAAAAGGCGATTTTGCCCGTTTTGATGCCTTGTGGATGGTTTCCGCAAACAGATCCTTGCCGGTCCCGGTTTCTCCGGTGATGAGAAGGGTGGTGTCGGAATGGGCCAGGATGGGCAGGAGGTCGAAGAGATCCTGCATGGCGGTGCTGCACCCGACAAGACCGCTGTTGCCGGAGACTCCTTCCGGCCCGTTTCCCGGGTCGCCCTGCAGGGAGATGTCCTCGACCACCAGCAGGAAACCGTTATCTATTCCCGGCACCCCGTGGAGTGGGGAGACAGTGACGCGAACCGGCACCCTTTTGCGGTTGACGTTGATGATGTCTCCTTCGCGGGATAGCCTGCTGCCGTCGCGGTGCGTTTTCTGAAAAAAAGTCGGCCCCAGGCTGAGATTGCTGCGAATGACCTGGTCGATACCGTGTCCTTTCACGGCGTGGCTGCCATAGCCGGTCAGCGCTTCGAGAAAGTGATTGATTCCGAAGACGATTCCGGTTTCGTCAACCATGGCAATGCCATGGGGGATACCGTTGATCAGTGTCTCGACCCCTGTCTCGGCAGGCAATGGTGCGAACTGTTGCATGGTTATCTTCCTGTTGGTCTGTATTGTCCTGTTTTGTCATTACTCCCTCCTTGATGCCCTGTCAACACAAATCCAATCTTTCCCTTTTCCGGCAACAACTGCACACCTGAGGTACGCTTGCGATCGTCTTATTTTGCGTGACCATGTGACCTGTTTTGTTCTGTTTTGGCCTGATTCAAGGCGAGGGCGAACGGTATCCAGCATATAATCACTTGATATTGTTAAATATTTTGTTGTGGCATGACGGTTGCTAAATAGGTGGGAGACATGAGAGAGGCGCCGCCAACGAATGACATCCAAGGAGACTGCCCATGACGCAAAAAAAAACAGAAGCTACGGAGCACAAGAGCTGGACAAGCGCCGTCACCTTCGCGGAGGCCGGTGAGTGGGAGACCGCCCGGGAGATGATTCCCGACACCCTGGAAAACAGGGAAATATCGTCGTTCAGCACAACATACATGGCGGCGGCGTTTGCGGAAGAGGGGATGCCGGAAGAGGCCCTGCGCATCCTCGATGGACAAAAAGGGCAATCGCAGCAACGCGATGATTTTATGGAAAAGGTGGGGCTGAGGGGAATCAGGATGACCTATGGCGTCCTGGCTGTTGATGGCAATCGCTGACAGCCGGGAGGAAGCCATGGACTCAGCCGTGTTTATCGAAACACCGGACGAAAGCTTTGCGGAGATCATCAGCAGAACGTTGAAAATCAAGGGAATTCCGACGAGATCAAGCGAGGATGGCAGAGACATTCTTACCCATCTTGCTGATTGTTCAATCGGAGTCGTGCTCCTCGATATCCGCAATCACTACGAAAAAGCCCTGAACGTGCTGCGCGCCATCAAGCATGCAGCGCCGGAGACAGAAGTTCTGCTCATCAATCGGCCCTACAACATCTGGATTGCGGTTGAGGGGATGCGGGCCGGGGCCTCGGATGAAATCACCGTGCCGCTCGACACCGAGGCGCTGGCGGCGAAGGTGACAGAGGCCCGTATCCGAGCGGCAAGCGCCAAAAAAGCGGCCAGGAAAAACATTTTTCAGACTTTCAGCAATGCCATGTCGGCCGCCACCTTTGCTCAGGCGGGTGAGTTTGACACCGCCATCCGCATGCTGGAGGCTGACCGGAACGAGAACGATAGCGATGACGACAACGGCAACGGACGATGACGCAGGATTGCTGCGATGCCGCTGACGATATTTGCAAGGAGAAGCCATGGAAGACATCAGAATATTGCTTGTTGATGATGAGGAGGACTTTGTCACTACGATTTCAGAGCTTCTTCAGTTGAGGAATCTCGCCAGCCAGACCGCATTCAGCGGCGAGCAGGCGATCGGCTATGTCGGGGAAAAGGAACCGGATGTCATGGTGCTCGACCTGAAGATGCCGGGCATCGACGGCATGGAGGTACTGCGCCAGGTACGAAGGCTCTATCCCCATATCCAGGTCATCATCCAGACCGGCCACGGCAGCAATGAGGAAGAAATCGAGGCCAGAAAAATCGGAGTCTTCGACTACTTCAAAAAGCCGGTGGATATCGACCAGCTCGTGACCAGGATCAAA
>CAZUZJ010000035.1:0-13793 GCA_964624225.1 uncultured Desulfobulbia bacterium
CCCGGCACAGCGGCAAGGATCTCTTCGCCGCCATCCAGGGTCTTGATCGGGTTGATGCGGTCATCGATATCGACCAGAGCCCCATCGGCCGCACCCCGCGCTCCAATCCGGCAACCTACACCGGCGTGCTGACTCCGATCCGCGAGCTGCTGGCCCGCTTACCGGAATCTCGGGCCAGAGGCTATCAGGCCGGCCGCTTCAGCTTCAACATCCGTGGGGGTCGCTGCGAGGCGTGTGAAGGCGATGGCGTCATCAAGATCGCCATGCATTTCCTGCCGGACATCTATGTCACCTGCGAAGCCTGCAACGGTAAACGGTACAATCCCGAAACCCTCGACATCACCTACCGGGGGAAAAACATCCACGACATTCTCTCCATGAACGTCGAGGAGGCCCTGGCCTTCTTCGCCAATGTGCCGGCCATCAAAAACCGTCTGCAGACCATGGCTGATGTCGGCCTTGCCTACATCTCCCTGGGGCAATCCTCTGTTACCCTGTCCGGCGGCGAGGCGCAACGGATCAAGCTGGCCAGGGAACTGCGTAAGCGCAGCACCGGTAAAACCCTTTACATCCTCGATGAACCAACCACCGGTCTCCATCCGGCTGACATCAAAAATCTGCTGGGTGTCCTATTCCGCCTGGTGGACAGCGGCAATACCGTGGTTATCATCGAACACAATCTCGACGTGATCAAGACCGCTGACCATATCATCGACCTTGGCCCGGAGGGAGGGGACGAGGGCGGCCAGATCATTGCGACCGGTCCGCCGGAAAAAATCGCCGAAACACCGCAATCCTACACCGGCATGTTTCTGAAGCAGATGCTGGGGTGACGAAGAGCCGGCAGGTCAAGAGGTTGACGGGCTGCCGGGTAAATGCTATAGAGTACGTGGGAAAATCTGATCTCATGCCGTTACGCCGACCGCACCCCACACTCACATAGTGCAGAGCGGGCGATTGCCCCGGAATCTCCTGGCGACCGGCACTTTTTTAATCTTTCACCGACAAAGGAACAGACCATGGCAGACCAGAACGAACAAAATGCCGCATCGCAGGGAGAGGCCCCTGTTTTCCGCTTGCAGAAACTGTATCTCAAAGATCTCTCCTTTGAGAATCCCAATGCCCCGGAAATTTTCATGGAACAGCAGCAGAGCCCGAAGGTTGAACTGAATCTCGGCCTGAAAAACAAAAAGATGGAAAACGATCACTGGGAAGTCTGTCTGACCGTGACCGCCAAGGTCACCAACGGCATGGAAGGCAAAACCATGTTCATCGTCGAGGTGGAACATGCCGGCGTTTTCCTGCTGAAAAACATCCCGGACGAGCACCTCCACATGGTGCTGGCCGTTGACTGTCCGACCCTGCTCTTTCCCTTTACCCGGCAGATCATGAGCCATGTCTCGGTTGACGGCGGCTTTGCCCCCTTCCTGATGGAACCGGTCAACTTCATGGCCCTTTACCAGAATGCCAGAAAAAAACAGCAGCAACAGCAGGGCGCCCAGGTCCAGCAGTAACCCGCAGCGGAAAATTGATCGTCTCGCAAAAACCCGCAAGCCATGGCAGGCGGGAAAATGAAAAGAACGAGTTGCAATGCACCGCCCGTCGGAATCGTCGCTTTTTACAATTCCGACAAAAATTCTTCTTCCACCACAAAAAAACGGCCCGGGGACGCGTGTCCGATCGGGCCGTTTTTTTCTTCAAAATTGCTGGTCTCGCAAAAACCCGCAAGCCATGCAGGCGGGAAAGTGAAAACAACGCGTCACAATGCAGCGCCCAAGGGAATCGTGGTTTTTTTACGATTCCGACAAAATTGATCCGCTACAAGACAACGGGCCGGAGCAGAATGACCAGCTCCTTGCGTTCCTTGGCCGCCCCACTCTCACCGAAGAGCTTGCCCGCCGCGCTCGGCAGATCGCCGAGATGGGGGATCTGCGACTCGGTATAATCACTAACACTGTCGATCAGGCCGCCGACAATCAGCATCTCGCCGTTTCTCACCCTCACCAGGGTGGTCATCTCCCGGATCGCCACCTTCGGCAGGCCCACCTCGCTGCCGGCATTGCCGAACTGCCGGTACTCGATGGGCTCCTCCACCTTGGAGGTGACCGGGGTCAGGGTCAGCACCACCTCATCATCGTCGATGACGGTGGCGATGACCGCCATGCCGAGCCCGGACATGACATTGGAAGTTTCGACACTGTAGGTGATGATGCCCTCATCAATGGTTGCCTCGACGTTGTCGATGTAAGTCATGCTCTCGCCGACCGAGATCATGGCCGGCTGACCGTTCATGACGCTGATTTTCGGATTGGAAATGACCTCGACGTGCCCCTGATTTTCAATGGCGTCAAGGATCAGACTGAAATTCTGGGTCTGGACGGTCAGGAACTTGTTCTGGGTGCCGTAATTGCGGTAAAAGGGATTAACCTTTTGAAAATCCATGGAAAGCTTAAAGGGATTTGTTGTGTTCTGCAGCAGGTCCTCCCAGTTGATGCCGGTGCGGTTGTCAGCCGACAGGGTGACCTCGACAATTTTCGCCTCAATGGACACCTGGCGGTACAGTTCCTTCTTCAGGTTGCCGAGATAGACCTCCACCTTATCGAGCAGGGAACGCGGGGCGGTGACGGTGATCAGGCCGACCGGCTTGTCGATGGTGTAATAGCCCTTGCCCGGCTTGCGTTTGGTCAGCACGGCCGGCATCACCGCCTGCCCGGGCTGGGCCGGCTTGGTCTGGGTCGGCGCCACCACCTCCTGGGTGGTCCAGATGTCGAGGATCTGGTCGAGATTCTGGCGGATATTGGCCCAGATATCAAAACTGTTCTCATTTTCCGGGTCACTGGTGATCTGTATCCTCCCCTGTAATTCATGGGCAACGTCCTTGTTGCCGCCCAGGACATCGCCGCCGACCCCCAGACTGTACTGCGGCGCCATAAAGGGCATGGCGATGTGAAACTTTTTCGTCACCTTGTGCTTGACGACAATGGTATTGCCCTTCACCTCATGAAAATAATCGAGCTGACGGAGAATATTGTCGATTGCCCCGAAAAAATCATCCTCGGCGCGGATATCGACATCAACCAGCTCACCCTGATCCACATCGTTTGCCCAGCTGACATTCATCCCTTTCAGGACCGCGAGTTTTTTCATGATATCCCGGAGCGGCACCGGAGCGGCATGGGACGAGATATCCGCCCCCACCGGGATGGTCAGTTCATCGGCCATGGCAGATTCGCTTTCTTCAAGCAAAAAGGTGGGCTGCTGGAACCTTTGCGGCAGACTGGCCGGCTCCTGCTCTTTGGCGGATTGAGCGGATTGATCGGCAAAGGCGTCGGCGTTGATTGCCCCGGCGGTATGTTTGTCGAGAAAGGCCCGGGCCTCCGCCTCTTTTTTGTATTCCGGGGCGGTTTTTGCGCAGCCGACCAGCAGGACGAAGAGAAGAAATACAGTCGTCCGCAGCGCCGCCTGTTGGATTTTAACCGTGGAAACGGCCCGGTTTTTCTGCCTGTTGCGCGGAAAAAAGCGGCTCGTGAATCCATGAAAAGAAGAGCGGGGTGTCATGTTCATCTTTGTTTCCATAGCTGTCGTGACAGTCTGTTTAAGGGAGGAAATATCCCGGTTCTGTTGTTTGCCAATATCACCTGCGCCAGAAACACCACTCTATTGCGGCAACCGTTGCTGAATGTAGTGCTCCAGATCCGCCGGCACCTGATAGCCGGACAACAGGATCATGCGGTACTGTTCGGTCGCTCTGGCGACATCACCGGTCTTGTCATAGATCCTTGCCTTGCTGACCAGTGTTTCCAACGAGGTGCCAAAGAGAGACTCATATCTATCCAGGAGCGACAGGGCCATGTCAAAACTGCCGTTCTTCTCACTGAAGGCCGCATAACTGGCCAGGGCCTGACGAGACGGACGGGCATTGCCAACCGCCACATCAAAATAATCCCGGGCCTCCTGCGTTTTTTCCAGATTGGCCAGAGCCATGGCGGTCAACAGGGCTACCTCTCGATCGTCCGGCTGCAGGCGGCTCGCTATCTGGCCGTAATGTGCCGCCTTGGCACTCATTCCAAGCCGTGCCAGGGCAATGGTGGCGATTCTCCGCGCCAGATCCCCATTGTCCGGCCATGCCTGAAAGGCCTTTTCATACAGGGTCATGGCACCGGCATAATTGCCGGAATCCTCCATATCCCTGCCCTGCTGGACGATTTTGCGCGCCTCAAGCCTTTCCTTCGGCACATCGATCCGCTTGGTCACGGAAAGGGTCTCCTGCTTGATCGCAAGTTTCTCCTCTTCCTGCTGCGGCCAGGCGAACTCGTCGCTTTTCTGGGAAATGACAATGGTGTTGAAACGCTCCTCTTTGGCCAAGCCCTTGAGATTAAGGATGACATCAAGAACAAAATCCCATGGCACGTCGTTCAATGCCAGGGTTAGCGAACCGCTGACCCCCTCGGCAACGACGATATTTCTGCCGCTGATCTCGCCGATCAGCCGAAAGACATTGTGCAGATCGATCTTGTAGAAATCGACAGAGATCCGTTGCTGGGTATAGCCAGCCAGAGCGAAATCCTGCCCCCCCCCCTTCCTTGCCGGTTTTCCCGCCGTGGCTGTCGGAGCTTTGCCGGTATCGCGGGAAACTTGCAGGTCCGGGGCCGCCGTTTGGGCCGTCGGCACGCCGGTGATCGCTTCAACAATCCTGGAAGAATCGGGAGCAACTGCCTCCACCGTAATCCGCAGGCCGTCCTCCTCGCCCGTGATGGAATAACGGAACAGCTCATCGGAACTGGAATCGACAATGACCCGGGTACCGGTCTGATAATTTTCGGTGCGCACCAGGGCAACCGGCGAATTCTTGGCGCCCTCCATCACATGTCCCCGGGTTTTGACATCGGCAATATCAACAAGCAGCCGGGCCGGGGAACCGGTCGCCTTCGCCTGCTCCGTTGACTGATAGGATCGAATAGGTGCATCCGCCTTCAGATCCACAACGGTTTTGCCGTTCTCTGAAGTCATCGTCACTTCGGTGATATACAGCTCGGGAGATGCCTCTGTTCCCAGCCCCGGCTCCGCTTCGGTCGCAGCGTCAAACCGGACGAAGATATCGTTGCCGGTGCTGGTCACGGAATAGGTCGCCTCTCCGACAAGATGCAGCGCCAGGCGGGCGACAGGAGGATTCTGGCCGGGCATGACCGTTCCGTTTATAAGGGAGACGGGGCGTTCGGAAAAATTCATGGGAAAACTCACTCCCTCGTCGAAAAGCCCCTGAGCGATATCGATGATGAGCCGATGCGGACTGAACAGCTCATACATGGTATAAGCAGGCGGGACATTCCCCTTGATTGCCAGGACAGGGAAGCCGCCGCTCTCCTGCCAGTCAACCCCTTTCACCCGAAAAGATTCCGCCGCGATTGCCTCACCCGCCTGGACCGAACCGCAAAAAAAGCAGATCGCCCAGAACATCGCGCTCAAGCCGTGTTTTGTCATGCGGGACATCAGGGTCATTGTTACTGTTCCCCCTCTTTCTTTAAAAGCATTTCCACGAAGGTGTACCGTTCTTCACCTGCCGTGGTCAGATAGCGCTGCTTGATCACCACCACGTTATCGGATATTCGATCAACCCGTCCGTTCCTGCCGATTTCCGTGCCGTTTCTGATTACATATCCCTTGCCGACCGAATCCTGCACCATAGCCAAAGGCTCATCCTCGGTAAAGACGATTGCAACAAGGGCAAGCTGGCCCGGTTCAAATTTTTGCATACCGATCAATTCCGCCTCAGGGAGTTCGGTTTCCGCCTGGATAACCGCTTCTGAGACAAAAGGCATGAAGGGGTCGGAACGGCCGACGCGCTTGTATTCGAAACTGTCTGTTGCGCCGGAAAGGAATTGAACAAGTTCCTGCACCTTGGCGGAATACTGTTGCGGATCCGGCAAGGGAGGCGCTGCCGGTTGGCCGGTTGCCTCTTCGCCATAAAGCAGCGAAGATGGCCCCAGCAGGAAACCCATTGCCACGGCGCATGCCAGGACCAGGTGTCTTCCGCCTGAAAAAATCTGTTTCTCTTCTCTGCTCATGAGTGCCGCTGGCTCTCCTGCCTGATGATTGCTATTTGCCCTTTTTCTGCGGGGCCGCCGGTTGGGCCTCAGGCTCGATAAAGCGATAGGTGATGAGATTAAACGACGTCTCCAGAATCATCTCCCCCGCGACCTTTTTCGGCCCGCCCATGGCGATATTGGACACGGTGACAATCCGCTCCAGATCGCTGACCGCGTCGAGGAACACGCCGACATTATGGTATGGACCGCGCACCTTGATATCAACCGGGATTTCCGCGTAAAATTCCTTCCGCGCTTCCACCTTGGGAATAAAAGAGAGAAAATCAAGCCCGGACTGCTGGCCAAGATCGGAGATGCTGGTCAGCAGGGAAGGAATCTCCTGCTCCTGGGGCAGCAGTTTCGACGCCTCAGCGAACATGATCTCTGTTTCCTTCATCTCCGCCCGATGTTTCTCGATCTCGCCGGCCGCCTTCTCGACCTTGCTGACTTCAGCGGCCAGCCCCGCCCTGGTCGCTTCAAGACTCTCAATCTCCTTGCTTTTCGGAGAGTAACTGAAAAAATAAAAGACCACGCAGGGCAGCAGCAGCAGAACCAGCGCTATCCCCAGTTTATGAGGGGCTTTCAGGGCGGCGACCTTCTCATCGAGAAACGCATTGATCGCCGCCTGGATCTTGGCTTTATCCAGACTCATTGCACATTGCCCTGTTTCGATTCTGTTGTTCCCTGTTCTGGCTCACGCACGGTCAGGATCAGGGAAAACGATTTCAGATTCTGTCCGGCAACCGTTTCCAGCGAAGATTTCCCGAGGTTCGCTCCGCCGAAATACGGGGTGGCGGTGAGAGCTTCCATATATCCGGCCAGCCGGGTATTGTCCAATGCGATGCCATCCAGGGCTACCGTATTACCGGTCTGCTTGAGATTTTTCAGCCAGATGCCGTCAGCCGGGGTGGCCGTGGCGATTGCATCGAGCAGACGCACGGAGATCTGCGATTGCGACTTCAGTTTTTTGATCGCATCGATCTTGGCGGCCAGCTTGCTTTTTTCATCTTCCAGCTTCTTGATCTCTTTGATAATTGCATCAAATTTCGCTTTTTTTGCCTGCAACTGGCTGATGTCGGCCTGCAGGGCCGCAACCGTCCGCCCCATGCTGAGCGACACCATCACCAGCATTGCCAGGACAAGGACCAATGCTGCGGCAAAGGCCAGCACCTCGTTTCGCGTCTGCAACCGTTTTTTCATCTGCCGGACCGGCAGGAGATTTATGCGTATCATGACTCTCTGTTCGTCTGCTCCGAAAAGTGATGAGCCGCCGCTCCGGAACCGACCGGGAAAAGTATGCCGGCGGAGCGCATATTACAGCGGGCAGGGCCTGGTTGCCAATCCCATGGAAATAGCCATTTCCGGCGCAAGGGCATTGATGTAATCAGGGTCGATCCGGCTGGCATCGATTTCCGTATGCGCAAAGGGATTGAAAAGCTCCACCGGCAGGCCGGTTTCTTCGCTGAAAAAACGATCTAATCCTTTTACCTTGGCGCCCCCCCCGCTCAAAACGATTTTGGTCAACGGGCTGTCCGGAAAATTGGAGTTGTAAAAATCGATCGCTTTCTTGATTTCCATGATCCACTGCGTCGTGGTGCCGACAAAAATTTCTTCGAGTTCCGCCTGTTTCGCGGCTGCCGGCACCTGTCCCGTTTTGAACCCCTCGGCCTCGTCAAATTCAAGATCGAATCGTTCCTGAATCTGCTCGGAGAGTTGCCGGCTGCCGAGGACCACATCACGGGCAAAAAGGGAGGCCCCCCTGGAGATAATATTGATATTCATTTTTGAGGAACCGATATCAACCAGCACAACGTTGCCTTCCTGGCCGAAATTTATCTCATAGGAATTTTCCAGGGCAAAGGCATCGACATCAACAAGGACCGGGGTCAGCCCGATGCTCCGCAGCATCTGGAGATAGGCATCGACAACCTCCCGTTTTGCCGCCACCAGCATCACGTCGGTGCGCGGTTCATTGTCGCTGTTGGTATGCAGGTCCTGGTAGTCGAGGTAGACATCGGACAGGTCAAAGGGAATATACTGTTCGGCCTCGGACTGAATGTGGGAGTCGAGATCCTTGGCGCTCATCACCGCGAGGTTTATTTTTTTCAGGATGACGGAATAACCTGAAATGGATATCCCAACCTTTTTCCCTTTGATCTTCAGGTTGTCCAGCAATTTCCTGATCACCCCGGCAACAACGGCGGGGTTCTTCAACTCCCCGTCCTGCACCGCGCCTTCCGGCAATCGAGCACTGCCGAGGCTCAGCAGTTTCAGTTTCGTGCCGGCTTGCGCCAGTTCGCAGATCTTCACCGCATGCGAGCCGATATCAAGCCCGATGGTCAGCTGCTGCTTTTTCACAAAAGGCAGAGTCAGATTTGCCATACTCACTTTGGATAATTTTTGTGGCGCCATATTGCTGTAGAAAAATTTCCTTCCCGAACCTGTCCGCGCCAGGGTGGCGCATGATGGAGTGACACAAAAATATTAAACACATTTCCGCAAACGAATGTCAACAGCAAACTATTTAAAAACACACGGTAATTTGACCTATTCCCGCCTTTTGCACCCCGTTTTACGTCTGCCAAACCTGAACAAAAAAATACGCGATCCAACATTTGGTGGAAAGTTTCATCTTTCGCCACCATATATTGGGGAGCCCCGATTGCGGGTGGCGGCGTTATTTTTTTTATTTTAATTTTAGCACGTTAGTCCGAGCCACCCTCAAATTGATGACCACATGAAAACTATCTGGATGAAAACTGGAAAAGTCCGCCATCCACGGCAAGGTGGTTTCGCGAAAGCAGAGACGCCCAGAGGGACCTCACCCATTTCGCGATCCCGCAGCAACGCAGGACATCAGATGTTTAACACCACCACAATTTATTTTCCGCACCACGAAAAAATTTATCGCCACCTTTTGCCCCTCTCTGCGGCCCGTCCAACCTCTCCAAGAGAACCGTGGCCACGATCCGTCGGACGTTTCACAGAATCGCCCTTGTTTTTTCACCCTGTATGGAGTAAAAATTATCCATTTGTCATCACTGTACTCACCGCCTGTGCGCAGGCTTGCCGAACACCAACCAAACAGCCGTCTTTGCGACGCTTGGCGTCACAAAAAAAGCAAATTTTATTCCATAACATCTCTTTTTTCCGGGGCCACCCATCAGGTACACATGGAGCACAGCTTGTCACACGCCAAAAAAAAATCCGTCATCCGCGAATATGTTGAAGCAATTGTCGTCGCCCTTCTCCTCGCCCTCTTCATACGCACCTTTGTTGTTCAGGCATTCAAAATCCCCTCCGGCTCCATGATTCCCACCCTCCTGATCGGCGACCATATCCTGGTCAACAAATTTGGCTATGGCATCAAAAACCCCTTTACCGGTGAGGTCTGGGTCCCCCTCGGCACTCCGGAGCGGCTGGACGTGGTTGTTTTCAAATACCCGGAAAATCCCTCCCAGGACTTCATCAAACGGGTCATCGCCGTTGCCGGTGACCGCATTGAAATAAAAAACAAGAAGGTCTTTGTCAACAATGCGGAAATCACGGTGGACAATGCCGTGCACCTCGACCGCACCATCTACCCCGGCACTGTTCCACCGCGTGACAACTTCGGCCCGGTCACCGTCCCGCCTCATGCCCTCTTCGTCATGGGAGACAACCGCGACAACAGCCATGACAGCCGCTTCTGGGGCTTTGTCGACCTGAAGGCGGTGAAAGGCAAGGCCTTTCTCATCTACTGGTCCTGGAACAAAGAAGATTTTTCTGTACGCTGGCGTCGGATAGGTGATATCATTCACTAAACCGACCGGTGTGAGGGTGGCCAGACGATTCGGCAACGATGCCTGCCGGCCATGTCCTCGATCCCGGACCGACAGCAGGACAACACCATTTTCAATTTCTTCCGACAGTCAGTTTTTTTCCAACGGCATCCATGGAATCAGAATACCGTTTTCAACACAAGCACATCCTCGGCATGGAGGAACTCTCCGTAGCCGACATTAATTTCATCCTCGCAGCAGCGGACTCCTTTAAGGAAATTTCCCAGCGTTCCATCAAAAAAGTTCCGACCCTGCGCGGCAAGACGGTCATTCACCTCTTTTTCGAACCAAGCACCCGCACCCGTCTCTCCTTTGAGATCGCCGCCAAAAGAATGAGCGCCGACACCTTCAACGTCGCCGCCTCGACCAGCAGCGCGACCAAGGGTGAGACTCTGATTGACACCGCTCGCAACCTGTCCTCCATGAATCCGGACATAATCGTCATCCGGCATGCAAGTTCCGGCACCCTCCACCTGCTGGCGCACCATATCAGCGCCTCGGTGATCAATGCCGGCGACGGCACCCACGAACATCCAAGCCAGGCCCTGCTCGATTTGATGACCGTCCGCCATCATAAACAGACCATCGCCGGATTGAAAGTCGCCATCATCGGTGATATCAGCCACAGCCGGGTCGCCCATTCCAACATTCTCGGATTCAGCAAAATGGGCGCCCATGTTGCGGTCAGCGGTCCGGCGACCCTGATTCCGGCTGGCATTGAGGACATGGGCGCCACGGTGTGCCCGACGGTGGAGGAGGCCCTCCGCGATGCCGATGTGGTCATGGCTTTGCGGATCCAGAAGGAACGCCAGCAGGATCCGCTCTTTCCGACCCTGCGCGAATATGCCTCCTTTTTCGGCATCAACAAAAATCGGATGAAACTCGCCAAAGAGGACGCCATCGTTATGCACCCCGGTCCCATCAACCGCGGGGTGGAGATGACCTTCGACGTCGCGGACGGTCATCAGTCGGTTATCATGGATCAGGTCACCAACGGGGTCGCTGTGCGCATGGCCCTGCTCTATCTCATCATGGGAGGGGACGAACGATGAGCACCTTACTGCTCCGCGGCGGCCGGCTCATCGACCCGGCCGCCGCCATTGACACCCTGGCCGATCTGCTTATTGAAAATGGCATGATCAGCCGGATCGGCCCGGTCGGCACTCTTTCCGTTCCGCCAGCGACGAAAACCTTCGATCTTCAGGGCAAATGGCTGCTGCCCGGCCTCATTGACATGCATGTCCATCTGCGCGAACCGGGGGAAGAGTACAAGGAGACCATTGCCACCGGCACCCACGCCGCCGCCGCTGGTGGTTTCACCGCCGTCGCCTGCATGCCGAACACCCGGCCGGTCAATGACAATCAGGCCATCACCTCCCTGATTCTGGCAAAGGCACGCCTGGAAGGCCACGCCCGGGTCTATCCGGTGGCTGCCATCAGCAAAAACAGCCAGGGAACCGAGCTGGCCGAATTCGGCGAACTGCGAAAGGCCGGGGCGGTGGCGGTTTCCGATGACGGCCGACCGGTGGCCAATAGCCAGCTCATGCGCCGCGCCCTCGAATACAGCGGCAACCACGGCCTGCTCGTCATCTCCCATGCCGAGGAAGCGAGCCTGAGCACAAACGGCGTGATGAACGAAGGCGCACTCGCCACCCGGCTCGGCTTGCGCGGCATTCCCCGGGTCGCCGAGGAGATCATGGTCTACCGCGATCTCGCCCTGGCCGACTATGTCAAGCGGCCGATTCACATCGCCCACGTCAGCACCCGGGAAGCTGTTTCCCTCATCCGCCGGGCCAAGGACAAAGGCTGCCAGGTGACGGCGGAAACCGCGCCGCATTATTTCACCCTGACCGAAGAGGCGGTTGCCAGGTATGACACCAGGGCGAAGATGAACCCACCCCTGCGCACTGGAGAGGATGCGGCGGCGATCATTGCCGGCCTGGCCGACGGCACCCTTGACGCCATTGCCACCGACCATGCACCGCACAGCGCCATGGAAAAGGAAGTTGAGTTCGACCAGGCGGCCAATGGCATCATCGGCCTGGAAACAGCCGTGTCCCTTACCCTGGCCCTGGTGCGGAAAAACCTGCTGACCCCAACCCGCATGGTGGAACTGCTGTCAACGGCACCGGCCCGGATTCTCGGGGTGCCGGGCGGCACCCTCGGCGAGGGAAGTCCGGCCGATATCACGGTTGTCGATCCGGAAAAACGATTTGTCTATACCAGGGAGAGCGTGGTGTCGAAAAGCTGCAACTCGCCTTTTCTTAACCAGGAACTGACTGGCAGGGCGGTACTCACCCTGCTGGGAGGCAGAATCACCCACAACGAGCTGGGGTGATCGGTTCAATTGGTCGAGGTGGTTTCTTGCCCGGCAGCGGGGCGTTTTCTCCGCCCCTCCCACATCGTTCCCTCTCAGCCGACGACATCGAGCAGACTGCCGAGCATCTCGTCACTGACCCGGACGGTGGCGAGATTGGCCTGATAGGAGCGGCGGTTCAGCATGGCCTGCGGGATCTCCTCACTGATTTCGACGTTCGACATCTCCACCAGCTCCTCGCCTTCCTCTCCCTGCCGGGCAACCAGCGGTCCCGGGGTCGTGATTCTCTCGACCCGGGGTGAAACGGCGCCGTTTGCCTGGTTTTCCATGGTCACCCGTGTCTTTTTGAAGCCGTCGGTGGCGACGTTGGCGGTGTTGTCGGCAATGGACTCCTGCTTCCTGGCAAAGGCATGAAGGGCGGTGAGAGAGGAATGAATTCCTGCGATCATGACAGCCTCCTGAGACACGAAATTGGCGTGGATGAAATATGTTCTTAAATTATTTTAGTCATTCGCCCAGCAGAAATCCAACATTTTTTAATACAGCCTATTCCTCATCGGAAATTTTTTCAACAAAGCCACACTCCGGATTCGGACATTTGATCTGCCGGCCCGCCTTTTTGCTTTCCTTCTCAAGCAGATAGGGGGAACCGCACTGCGGACACGACCGGGCCAGTGGCTTGTCCCAGAGCGCAAAGGTGCAGGCGGGATAGCGGTTGCAGCTGTAAAAAACCTTGCCCCTTTTGGAAATCTTCTTGATCAGCTCACCATCGCAGCCTTCTTGGGGGCAGCGGACCCCGGTGCCCTCCGCCTGGACCTGTCGGCACTCCGGATAGCCAGAACATGCAAGGAACCGGCCATAACGCCCGACCCGATACACCAGGGGTTTGCCGCATTTCTCACAGACCTGGCCGCTTTCTTCCGGCTCTTCCCTTTCCTTCGGCACAATCGCCCCGCCCTCGTCCCGGGTGAAATCCTGAGTGTTTTTGCACTCGGGATAGGCTTCACAGGCAAGGAACTCCCCTTTTTTCCCCCACTTGATCACCATCCGCCCATTGCAGAGGGAGCAGGGAATATCAGTCGGCACCGCTGAGCGCTTGACCGAGCGCATCTCTTTTTTCGCCTGGTCGAGGGCCGCACTGAAAGGGCCATAAAAATCCCGGAGGATACGCAGCCACTCCACCTCGCCCTCCTCGACCTGGTCGAGATGGCGCTCCATCAGGGCGGTGAATTCCGTGTCCATGATGGCCGGGAAATGGGTCACCAGCAAATCGTTGACCAGCAGGCCGAGATCGGTTGGAAAAAATTTGCGTTGCTCCAGCCGTACATACTCCTTTTCCTGGATCGTTGACAGGATGGAGGCATAGGTGCTGGGCCGGCCTACCCCATTTTCCTCCAGGGCCTTGACCAGGGTTGCCTCGGTATAGCGCGGCGGTGGCTGGGTGAAATGCTGCTTAGCCTCCACATTGAGCAGATCAAGCCGTGCCCCTTCCCGCAGATCGGGGAGAACAACATCCTTTTCCTGGCCAGACTGGCTGTCATCGATTGATTCCACATAGAGGGTCATAAA
>CAZUZJ010000036.1:0-13746 GCA_964624225.1 uncultured Desulfobulbia bacterium
TGTGGTCGGCATGATCGTCCCCCAGTTCCATGAATTGAACATTGTCGGCCAGCCGCATCTCTGGTCCTATACCCCAAGTCTCCACGAGATCATGGTGGTTGTTGGCGGGCTGTCTCTTTGCGCCATGGGTTTTCTGATGGGCGAGCGTCTGTTCAAGGGCCATTTGTCCGAGGATCATTAATGTCGATGATTTGCTGACAGAAACAGGGGCGGGGCAGGGTTCTCTACGAGTGCCTCACCCGCCTGCAAATCATGAGAAGGACAAAGAGTCAAAGGAGAGGTTATGGCCAGAAAGAAGACTGATATTCAGCCCTTGCGGCCTGATTTGCCGATATACCCCATCGGGGTGGCGGCGAAATTGCTCAATGTCCATCCGAGAACGCTTCGTATCTACGAGGCCGAAGGATTGATAAAGCCGGCCCACCGCGGTACACGGCGCATGTTTTCCCCCAACGATATCCGCTGGATTGAATGTTTGCGGTCCATGATACACGACCAGGGGATAAGCATCCCGGGCCTGAAGAAGTTGTTAAGTCTGATTCCCTGCTGGGAAGTGGCGAATTGTCCACCCGAGATATGCGCGGGCTGTGACTTCCAGGTCGACTGGTCGGTGCCGCGCACGCTGCATCGGGTGGGCGACAAGGTCGCTGAGCGTCAGGCAAAGATGGCTGACGAGGAAAAAAAGAAAAAATCGATGCAAAAAAAAAAGCAACAATTACCCGGTTGATTTTTCGGAGCGCGTGCCCTGTCTGCGAGACATCGTGCGCGATGCTGGAAAGAAAATTGTGTGGTTGAGTCGCTATCAGCCGGCGGCGGACGGAGTGTCTGGTCAGGTCTGCCTGGCCTCCTGAGCCCTTTCGAATGGCTGATCGTGCAAAACGGAACCTCTTCTTTAGGAGAGGTTCCGTTTTTTTTTGCCGGTCGTGTGGTCTGGTGGAGAGGAGAATAGGCAAATGGGGCGGATTTTGACCCGGTGAAGATGGGGGTCGTTGGCTGCCGCTTGCGGGAAAGGTGGCTGTTACTCGTCTCCCTCATCGCCTTCGCCGGCCGGGTTAACCAGGCCGTAGCGCTGAATTTTGCGGCGCAGGGTGTCCTTGGAGATGCCGAGTTCCCGGCAGGTGTCCATTCGGCGCCATCTGTTGCGCTCAAGGGAGAGAAAGATCGCCTGTTTTTCCGTTTCCTCCAGGGTGAGCAATTTATCCGGGGATAACGGTGACTCGTCGGCCGTCCTGTTGACGGGATGGGTGGGGGTGTAAAATGGTTCGGGAAGATGTTCGGGTTGGATGATGCCGCCGTCGCAGAGGATGAAAGAGTATTCGATGATGTTCTGCAGCTCCCTGATGTTGCCGGGATAATCATAGCGCATCAGCATGTTGAGGGCGTTGCTGGAAATACCGAGGATGTCCTTGCCCTGGATGGCGCTGAACTGCTTGATGAAATGGTCGGCAAGCAGGGGAATGTCTTCCCGCTGCTCGCGCAGGGGCGGCAGATGAATCTTGACCACGTTGAGGCGGTAAAAGAGATCTTCGCGAAAGAGCCCCTGTTGGACGAGCTCCTGGAGGTTGCGGTTGGTGGCAGTGATGATGCGGACATCGGCGGTGACCGGCGTGTTGGATCCTAAGGGTTCGTAAACCCTGTTCTGCAGGACGCGAAGGAGCTTGACCTGGACCGATTGGGGAATGTCGCCGATTTCGTCGAGAAAGAGGGTTCCCCCCTCGGCAGCGGCAAAACGGCCCTGCTTGTCTTTTTTTGCGTCGGTGAAGGCGCCGGCCTTGTATCCGAAGAGTTCCGATTCCAGCAGGGTTTCCGGCAGGGCGCCGCAGTTGACGATGACAAAGGGTTTGTCTGCCCGGTTGCTGGCGTTGTAAAGCGCCCGGGCGACGAGCTCCTTGCCTGTGCCGCTCTCGCCAAGGATCAGGACGGTGCTCTGGCTGCGGGCGATATCTGGCAGGATGGCAAATATCCGCTGCATTGCCGCGCTCTTGCTGACGATCTCGTCAAAGGTAAAACTCTTGGTCAGTTGTTTGCGCAGGCTGGTGATGGCGGTCAGGTCGCGGAAGGTCTCCACCCCGCCGATGATGTTGCCCTCGTGGTCGGTCAGCGGCGCGGCGCTGATGCTGATTGGAACGGTCTCTCCCCGGGAATTGACGATGGTGATGGAGAGGTTGGCGGCCGGTTTGCCGGTGTAGAAACACTGGGCGATGGCACAGTTCTTTCCGCAGATGCTAGAGTGAAAGATGTCGCTGCAGGATTTGCCGATCGCCTCGTTGCTTTCCCAGCCGGTGATCAGTTCCGCTGCCTTGTTGAATGACGTGATGCGCCAGTTGCGATCCACGGTAAAGACCCCGTCGGCGATTGAGTCGAAGATCAGATCTTTGCTGATGGTGGCGGTGATGTCGCGAAAGGTCTCCACTCCGCCGATGACATTACCGAGCTGATCGACCAGAGGGGCGGCGCTGATACTGATCGGAACACTCTCGCCCTGTCTGGTGCGGATGAAGATGGAGCGGTTGATGATGGCCTTGGCGTCGCGGACGCTTTCCGCCAGCAGGCAGGAGTCGCCGCAGATGCTGGAACGAAATATTTCGCTGCATGATTTGCCCAGGGCCTCATCTTCGCGCCAGCCGGTGATCTCTTCCGCCGCCCGGTTGAAGGAGGTAATCAGCCAGTGACTATCAACGGTGAAAACGCCGTCGGCAATGGAATCCAGCACCAGCTGGCTGGTGATGGCCGATTTGGAGGTTTCCTGGAAACTGATGACTGCACCGGCAAGATTGCCGAGGCGATCCGGCACCGGAATGGCGGTGACGAGAACGGCGATGTTTTTACCTGTAGTCGGATTCCTCAGCACCATGTTGAAAGAAGTCATCGACTTGCCGCTGGTGATGGCCGGGCATTGCAGAAAGAGATCGCTGAAGCGTTCCTCCCGGGAAAAAAGATCATGACAGTGTTTGCCGATCATATCCGCTGCTCGCATGCCGAGCAGTTCCTCGGCTGCATGGCTGAAGGATGTGATTTGCCACTGGGAATCGACGGAGAAAACCGCCAGGGTGACAGGCGGGAGAGAGTGAGGCTGCTGCTTCATGGGAAAAAAACGCTTTCTGCTGATGGTTGAAGAGGCAAAGTTGCCGGGGGAAATGTCGTCTGGCCGAAGTTTTTATGTCCGGGTCGCGAAAAGATCACCACAGGCCGGGCGGAAAGTCAATCATCACTCTAGCCTTATGCGCAACGCCAGTCAAGGTGCGAATTGTTTGCAACATAAATGTGGCAAAATTGTCTTGACAGCTGAATGATTGTGTGATTGTGTGTGCGACGCAGCCATATGTCTTTTTTTTTTGCCCTGTTTGGGTCGCCTCGCTGGTCGTGATTGCATTTCGTGGCATCATACCATAACTAAAGTCGTGACAGGGTCAGGGCCTTTTACTCTTTGATTGCGATGTTGTGGCTGTGCGGGGATGCGCCCGTGGTGAGACATCAGGCGGTCTGCCCACATAAAGGCTGCCGTAACAATAATTTTTCGAGGGAGATCCATTATGAAAATTAGTGACTTGGAAAAGCTCAAGAATGAGGGTGTTGAAAATCTCCCCTCTGAAGAGCGGCGGAGTTTCTTGAAATTCGGCCTTTCGGTAACCGGTGTCTTCCTGGGTGGCTCTGTGCTGTCGCTGACCTCGGCTCGCACTGTTCAGGGTGCGGTCGGCTCCATGCCTCAGGCAAAAAAATTCCCTTACAGCCCGCATTATTCCATGGTTATGCGCCAGAACAGATGCGTTGATTGCGAGCGCTGTAAAGAGGCGTGCGTCAAAACCAATCATGTCCCCTCCTATGGTTACCGGACAACGATCCTGGAGATGGAGAAGGAAGTCGGACCGAATGTCACCGAACGGATCTTTATGCCGGTTCTCTGTAATCACTGTAACCGCCCCCCGTGTGTTCGGGTGTGTCCGACCAAGGCGACATTCAAGGATGAGAAAACCGGCATTGTCATGATGGATTACAAGAAATGCATCGGCTGCAAAACCTGTATGGCCGCCTGTCCTTATAACGCTCGTTACTTCAAGGAAGAAAACCGGGCCGTGGATAAATGCAATTTCTGTATTGATACGCGCCTCTCCAAAGGGGAGACGGAGACAGCCTGCGCCGCGGCCTGTCCGGCGGATGTTCGTGTCTTCGGTGATCTCGCCGATCCGCAAAGCCGGGTATACAAGCTGGTGCACGCCCCAGAAAAGGTTGTCTGGGTTCTGCGGCCGGAAACTGGCGCACTGCCCAACGTATTTTACATGAACGACTAATTTGCCGGAGAGGATAACAATGAATATTCAGCGAAAATGTGTAACGGGTTTGTTTGGTGCAATGGTTCTTGTCGGCCTGCTGCTCACCCAGGGGGGGCAGGCGATCGGCGAGGAGCCATATGATGAGGATACTTACGGGCCTGAAGCGCCGATCATTTTTACCCAACCGGTAAAGGCTGTAATTTTTTCCCACAAGACCCATACCATGGATGCCGGTCTCTCCTGTGACAGCTGCCATGATGATCTCTTTCAGATGGCGACCGGTACCGCCGAGGCCAACGATGATTTCACCATGCAGTCGCTTTATGACGGCAAATATTGCGGCGCCTGCCATGACGGTCAGACGGCCTTTGCCTCCAATACCCGCTGTACGGTTTGTCATATCGGGGTGAAGGGATTCGATCGCCTGCAGGGTGGCGGAACACAGCCTGCAGGCCACGGCGGCGGGCACTGATTCCCCTTCCCCGGGTGCCGGGAGAATTTGGTCGTGCGTTTCGCGGAGAGGAGGGGTGCTGCATCAGGTGGCGCTCCTCCCCTTCATCATTTCTTCCACTGTTCAGATATGTCCCCTCCATGGGCGATTTTTGCGTCAAGGCAATAAATAACTTTTCCCTCACGATAGATAATTATGCCGTTCGGCAATCAGGTTGAATGGCCGGACTGTTGTACCCTGCTATTTATAATATTCCCCTCCCCGTTTACTTTGGTTCTTTCCCTTTATTCCTCGCTGTTTTGTTTCCTTTAGTCCCAATTTTTTCTCTGGCGCTTTTTGCGCGCACTCCTTCTGCCCCCGGCGGATTTCCCTGCTAGTTTGCCGATTTGTTTGAAGAAAAAGCGGCGATCTGGTCTCATTGGCCGGGCTGGTGCAATTTGACAGTGTGGGCGAACTTTGCGCTGATTGTCTGTCCGTGGAGGGATTTGTGGGCGCAGTATTTGTCTGTGGCAGAATGTCGCACGTGTAACAGTCCGATTTTATTCGATTGTGTCTGATTTGTCTAATCTGATACGGGTGGGGATTTGTCGAATGGAGAGGGGGTGGCCAGCTAGAGGTGGCGCTTTTTGCGCTTTTCTCTGTGAGGGGGAGGGCTAATTTTGAGCCCACGTGCAAAGATAATTTGACTCTAATTTTTTCACAAAAGTAGTGGATATAAATCTTTTTAAGTCTGTCGCCCCTTGATTTTGCAGGGAAAGGCGAAAAATGCAACCGATTTGGTGGTAGCGGCTCTGGCCTTTGGCATACCCCTTGCTCTTCTCATTAAGCAAACGAGACAGCAAGCCTAAGCCAAAGATCGAGAAAGAAAGGAGGCGTACCATGAGTGCCTTAATCCATCTGCTCTCAACCGGTCAGAGAAAAAGCGAAAAGAAATCAGTTGTCGAGAAAGTGGCTGCCCGGATGAGCCAACTGAGCGAGGCCTTCTGGTTCACGCTTTCTCTCTGCCTGTTCCTGGTCATGGGGCCGTTTTCCGTGTTTGCGGTAATCGTCGGCCTTCATATCCTGGCGACACAGGGACAGAAAAAGAATGAGCCGGAACCGGCCTGACAGCCGCTGATTTCTTCCGGTCCCCTTCCGGGTGGCGGCCCTGGGAACATGGGAGAAACAGACAAATTGAGAACAAAAATTAAGTACCAGAAAGGCAGTGATTGCACAAGATTTTTTCAGGGTTTCTTTCAGGCGACAGTGGCGCCAAGCAGAATAGAAGGGTTTTCAACCACATCACGAACAACGTTAAGGAGGTTCACAATGTCAAACGGATTTTCACTCGCAGCAACAGCCGAGCCGAAGGTAGCCACCCCGGGGCTCAATAAAATCACCCTGCTTTTTGTGCTGATGGCCGTGGCCGGAGTGGGAGCGGGGCTCTACGGATTTTATGCCGGTCATCACAATGTCTACAACAATACCAGGGAGATGCCCTGGGGAATCCTGATCTCCTCCTATGCCTTCTTCGCCATCACTTCGACCGGTCTCTGTCTGCTTGCCGCGATCAGTCATATTTTCGGTGGCAACAAACTGGCACCCCTTGCCAACAGGATGGTCTGGCTGTCGATCATTACCATTATCGGTGGTTTTGCTCTCATCGGCCTTGAGCTGGAAAGCCCTTGGCGGATGGCGATCTACAACGTTACGTCGCCGAATCTGACCTCCAATATCTGGTGGATGGGCACCCTCTACGGCCTGGCGGTGGGCTTCATGTTTGTCGAGTTTTTTCTGATCCTCACCCGTCAGTACAAGCTTGCCATCACCCTTGGGGTGCTGGGCGCCCTTGCTGAGGTTGCCGCCAACACCAATCTCGGCGCGGTATTCGCCACCCTGTCGGCCCGCCCATACTGGTATGGCGCCCAGTTGCCGATCTACTTCCTTGCATGCTCATTCATGTCAGGCGCTGCGGCGGCCATCCTCTTCACCCACTATGCCTACAAGATGCGGAACGAGCAGATGAATGAGGCAACCTATACCGGTGTGCAGAGCGCAGCAAAGGTGCTGATCCTGATGCTCTTCCTGGTCACTGTCGCTACTGCCTGGAGAACCATTACCTTCTATGTCGGCGGCAGCGAAGACGGTCGGATTGCGGCCAACGCTCTGCTGAACGGTCCCCTGGCCACCAACTTCTGGGTTTTTGAGGTCTGCATTGGTCTGCTCTTCCCGCTTACCATCCTGGCCATGACCAAGCTGAAAAGCCTGCCGGCCATGTCCGCCGCTGCCCTGATGGTCCTGGTTGGCCAGTTCTTCTCCCGCTATGATCTGGTTGTCGCCGGTCAGCTGGTGCCGCAGTACTCTGGCTGGGATAACCTGCCGACCTACTTCAGCTATGTTCCTTCGGTCGGTGAGGTAATGGTGACCATGACCGGCATTGGTGTCGTCGGCGCCGCCTTCATCCTCGGTGAACGGTTCTTTGGTCGCGCCTTCGAGCATCATGCTGAGCATTGATACGTCAACTGATAGTGTGTAAACCAGAGGGAAAGCCGGGGCGTCTTAGGCGCCCCGGTTCCGATCAACACAGGAAAAGGTAGAAGAGGATGACAATGATAGCAGACGACAAGGCAATCTTCACCATCGGTGTCGCGGCGAAAATGCTCAACGTCCATCCGAGAACTTTGCGAATCTATGAAAAGGAAGGTCTGATTCGCCCGATTCGTCAGGGGAAATGGCGCTACTTTACCATGGATGATATCAAATGGATCGAATGTCTGCGGGGAATGATTCATGACAGCGGCATCAGCATCGCCGCCATTAAAAAATTGCTGCAATACACCCCGTGCTGGAATATCGCGGATTGTCCGTTCGAAAAACGTAAACAGTGCACCGCCTTTATGGCCAGCGGACTTGTCCCGCGCAAGATTGAGATGCACAACAATGAGAAGGTTCGCCGGGTTGATGGCGTTGCCTAACGCGACTGCGGGAATCAGCGGACGAGGATCTGCTCCAGCAGCAGATTTTCCAGCTTCGTCTGCTCCTGCAGGACAGCGGCCGCCGCTTTCTCCAGAGCGGCAAGATGGTGGCTGTCGGAACTTTCCAGGATAAGTCGGCAGTTGTAGTTGAGACAGAAGATTGGTTTTACCCTGAAGATGCAGCCGCCCGGACCAAGGTAGCGGCACTCAAAGAGATCATCCCGCTGGGGGCTCACCTCCACCCCCAGGAGCAGATTCATCAGCAGCAGGACAGCGTCGGCTTCGTTGGCCATGAAGGCGCTGCAGCATCCCCCGCCAGTTTTTTCACCGCAATTCCGACAGTGAGAGAAGATCCCCATGACGGCCATCTGTTCCCGCAGTTCGGCGGCAAGCCGTTCCAGGGTGGCCAGTTTTTCCGGCATTCCCGCCAGCGCCAGAAACACTGGGCCTTTTCTCGCATAGATATCACGGGCACAGGCGAGTTTCCGGGCAACGTCGCTGAAATAGATCTCGTTAAGTGTCGTCATTTTATTTGTAGATCCTCCTGCTGGCCAGTTGCCAGATGCACCAGTTGTCGCTGCGCAGCCGGTTGAGAAAGCGCACCTTGTCGCCTGGAATCGCGGCCAGTAAGTCGCCCTCCATGCCAGGCAGAAAACCGGAAAGCAGATAGAGGTCCGCCTCCCAGAAGGCAGGGGTGGCGAACAGCGATTCCAGCAGACCGCGATAGAGGTTGGCGATGACCAGGTTATATCCTGTTATTGATGGGATAAGCTGGCGCAGATCCTGCTGTTGCACGGAGATCTGTTTTTCCACCCTGTTTGTCCGGCAGTTGGCTTTCGCCACCTGGCAGGCCAGCAGATTGTTGTCTATGGCTGTTACCTGTCTGGCGCCGTAACGCGCCGCGGCAATGGCCAGCAATCCGGTGCCGGTGCCGAGATCAAGCACCGTATCGATGCCCGTCTCCGGAGAGCGCAGCATGGTGAGGAGCGTGTGCAGACAGGAGCGGGTGGTTGGATGAAAACCACTGCCGAAGATGACGCTCGGATCAAGCCGGATATCCGCCGCACCTGCCTCCCAGACCGGCGCCACGGTGACGTCAGCGACCGTGAATGCGGTGATTTCCTGACCAGCCTCCCAGTCCCGGTAATCAAGTTCCGCCTGATAGATCAGGCTGCATCCAGAACGGCGGCAGAGATCAGCGACAAGAAGATCCTTGGGCTGATGAAAAAAAAGAACCGAAGTGTTGTCTTCGACCCAGAGGCCGATGAGATCCTGATCGTCAGGGCCGGGGATGGCCGGGCTATCGAGATGATAGACGTGCAGTCTGTTATAGGATGTGTAGGGGGGGCGCAGCATGATGATCCTTGCTTCTCATTGATTTGCCGCAGCCCCTGCGTCGAAGCGGAGGTCCACCCGACTGGCCGGAAGCCCCGGCGCCCCGGGGGCGACCAGGGCCGCATCGGCGATGAGCAGGCGGGAAGAGGGAATTTTTCGTTCTCGGGCCAGAAAATCGCTGACCGTTTGTGCCCGTTTTGTCGCCAGATTCAACAGTTCTTTGGTGCTGACCGTGATGTTCGGGGCATCTGTGCCCATGTTCGGCGGCTGATCGGCTTGGAGCGGTGCGATCTCCTCGCGCCCGTATTTTTCGGTGATGCGCTGGGTCTTGCTGGCCTCCTGTTCCTCGCGGGAGCGTCGGTTTTTCTCCGTTTTGAGCCGGAGCAGGGCCTGGCGGTCGGCGTCCTGTCCGGCAAATCCTCTGATGGTCAGCTGGAGGAGGGGGCGGGCGGCCAGGATACGGGCGATGGTCGTGAGTGCCGTTTTCTGTTTCTCGGTCAGCGCGGCTGAGCCGGGGGGAAAGAGCAGGTGGTCGAGGGCACCGCTTTCCTCCGGAAAATCGTTTTTCAGCAGGGCAAGCGGTGATACCTTGCCCTTCAGGGGAATGGCGCGGATGGCCCGGCCCAGTGCCGCGGGAAAGGAAGCGGCGGAGTCTCCTGCTTCACCGCGCAACGGCAGGGTGAGGGTGATGGTCTCCTCTGCATCCGAGAGCAGGGCGACGGCCCCCGGCAGGGTGGAGGCCCTGTGCTCCTGCGATGGCGCAGCAAAACGCAATTTGGCGACGCGCAGGGTTGTATCCGCGTCAAAGGCCTGCTCTTCTCTCCGGTAGCGGCTGGCCAGAGAAAATGTCCCGCCGGTGATTTCCGCATCAAGCAGGTTTGTGAGATAAGGCGTGAACTGGGTTATCGGAACCTCGTCGATCTCGGCGCGCAGGTCGGCAAAAAGCGGTCCTTCGAAAAAACCGAGTTCGCCGTTTACCGCTGCCGTCGCCGTATCCATGGCCGCAGTCAGATCGAGGCGCAGCCGGCTGGAAGGCAGGTTGACGAGGTTTTTCATGGTGGCCTGCACAACAAGTTTCCGGGGATAAGGAGGGGTGACCCGGTTATCCTGGAAATCAAGGGCGCCATCCTGGATGGCAAGGGTCGGCAGTGAGACCTGACCGTTGTTGACAAACCCTTTTTCCTTCATCCGATCCCGGTTGAGCAGGGAAGCAATGTTCATTGCGCCGTCGGCGGCAATGCGCCAGTGAAGAAAGGGCTCGATCAGGGAAAGTTTTTCCGTGGTCAGGGAAAAGGGAGCGAGTTTGAGGGTGACGCCTTCGACCAGGGCCTCTGTCCAGCCCAGCACCGGCGGCCCCTCCGCACCGGCGGCGGTGAGATCGCGGATGGTCAGCGAGCCGCTGTAAGAGAAACCGGGCAGCTGCAGGGTGCCGTCGGCATCAGCCGCACCGGTAAAACGGGAGAGGGTGAGCCAGTCCGAAAAGGTCGCCGGGATCTGGGCAAGCTGAAAGTCGTCCAGAGTGCAGCGCAGGGTGGCGGCAAAGGGCGATAGGGTGAGAGGTCCCTCCAGGGTGAGAGTGCCCTGACCGAAATCCGCGCTTTGCAGCGCGATGCGCCCGGTGGTGCCGCCCGGGCGGGTGGAAAGCGCGGAACCAGTCAGGTTGCATTCTCGAATGTTCAGTGCGAGGGGAGTGGGTAAGCTCGCATCGTTTACGGTGATCGTCGTTTTGGCCAGGGAAAAAGAGAACTTGTCGACTTCCCATCCCGATCCGGATGCACCGGCAGTCGCAGGGGAGTCAGCTGATTGGCCAGACCAGTTGAGACGACCGTCCTCTGCCCGGATGATGGAGATTTCCGCTTCCTCGCCCCTGATGTGCAGGGTATCGATATCTCTTTCGGTCACATCAAGCCCGCTAAAGTCGAGCTCAAGAGCGGGGGAGGAGAACAGCGTCGCCTGGGGGGGGCCTAATGTGGCATCACCGATGATGACCGTGCCCTCGGGCAGCAGCATTTTTGCAGCCTGTTCGCCCGTGTCTGTCCAGGTAAAACGGCTGTTAAGCCGCCTGATTGTTCCCTGTTCCAGGCGGTGACCGCCAAGGGCGAGATAAGGAGTAACGGCGGCCAGGGGAAGGGAAGCTGCGGTGAGCTCTCCGGCAATGGTCCGGCTGAGTGGATCGAATTCTCCTTGCGCGGAGATGGGGCTTCCCTCCGCTGTTGCTCCGGTCAGGGAAAAGGAGGCGGTGACTGAGGCGGACGGCTCGGGGGTGGTGAGGGAGAAGGTGACATCGGTGAATGTACTGGACAGCGGTTGACCGGGTCGCTCATCGGAGATGGTGATGGTGCCGTTGCTGATCGCTGTTTTTTTGACGGCAAGGGTAAACGGGGTCTCCTCTCCCCGCTTTTCCGTTTTCATTATTGGTGCCGGCAATGGCAGCGCCCAGGTGCCGTCAGACTTTCTGGTCAGGGTGACAACCGGATCCTTGATCAGGATTTCGTGGATGACCCAGCGGTTTTCCAGGGGAAAAAGCGAGGCATTGATGGAGGTCATCGGCAACGAACCGCCCTGGTTCTTTTCACCGGCAAGAGTGATATCGGCCAGCCGGATCCGGGTGTCGATCGCCAGGTCGGCTGGTCCCGCTGCCCCGAGATGGAAAGCCGCCTCAACGTCGATGTCGGCCGTCCCCGTGGTAACTGGTGGTTTCCAGCCCGGCAGATAGGCGAGATAGGCGGGCACGTCAACGCCGTTGAGGCGGAGGCTGAGGCGGGTGACGACGTCGCTGTCCTGAATGCTGCTTTCACCAGACACGGCGATCGGGCTGCCGTTGATCACCGCGGAAAAAGAGGGGGCGATGAGGCGCGTCCCCGTGTCGGCGCGGCCCGGTGGAAAATCGCCCTCCTGTCCCGCTTCTCTCGGCATCAGCGGCAGGACGAGGGTGATGTCGTCCAGGGTATGGCTGCGGCCGGCGGGCAGGTCGCTAAAGACAATTCTGCTCTCCCTGATGGAGAGATCGCCGATCAGCAGGGGGAAAGGCAGTCGGTAAAAGGGAAAGGCGGGGCTCTTCTGCAGTGGGATGAGGTGGGCGGTGTTGTAAATGTGTTCGTGGTTGCGTTCGATGTGCAGAAAGAGCTTGGTTGCGGTCAGGCGGGAGCAGATCAGTTTCCCTCGCAAAAGCGACCAGGCGGAGATGTCGCCTTCCACCGCTCCTGCAGAAAAGAGAGGATCGATGCGGTCATCCGGTAGGTCGAGACGGGGACCGATGATGGTGTTTTCCAGGCGCAGGACCAGAGTGAAAGGATTGAAGTCAACCCTGCCGAAGGTGATCTGCCGTTGCAGCTTCTTGGCCATAATGTCCGGCAGGACGGATTGGATAAGGTAGGGGAGGCCGAGGAAGCCGAACAGGCAGTAGCTGAGAAAGAGGAGCAGGGCAACCGCCCCGGTCGTTTTCAGCCAGCCGGGCAGGCGGCCTCCGGGCGCCATGTCCGGCTGGAACGGCGAGGATTGTTTGCTGGGAGGCCGCTTTGCGGTCGCACCGCTCTTTTCTACAGGATGCGGCCCCTCTTCGCCGGAAGAACCGATGACCACCGCCGGCTCCCGGTCCTCCGGCGGCCGCGCGGGTGGCTCTTCCGGTGGGGGTTCTGCGATGATTATCGATCCGAAAGGATCACGGGGATCATCGGCCATGGGCTCTTCTCTGCTGAAAAAGTGGCAATTGTGCCGCTGATGGGATACATATCATCTCAATCGTGCCGGGGGCATCATGCCGCGGCCGAAAGATTTTTCCGTTTCTTACCATGATATGACAATCTTGACCAGACTTTCAGCAGGGCGCGCCATTGTCGGTCTGTGGCGCCGGTGGAGAGAACCATGATGAAACTTGTGACGGCTGTCAGAGGAATATGTGTATTGCTGGTGGCGCCGCTGTTGACCTTTGTCGTCAGTCTGCTGGCAATCATCTATCTCGTTGTCCTGCGGGGCTCGGCCCGCAAGGCCCAGATGCTGCCCCGGATGTGGGGGAAAATCATTCTGGCAATAAGCGGGGTCCGGGTCACGGTGGAGGGACTGGAGAATATCGAGCCGGACCGCCCCTATATCTTTGCCGCCAACCATCAGAGCCAGTTCGATATCTTTGCCATGCAGGGCTGCTTTCATGTCGATTTTCGCTGGCTGGCGAAAAAGGAGCTTTTCCGGATTCCGCTGTTCGGCAAGGCCATGCGGCTGGCCGGTTATGTCGCCGTTGACCGTTCCCACGGCCGCGAGGCCTTGAAAAGTCTGAAAGAGGCGGCTGAGCGGATTGCCGCTGGTACCTCGGTGGTTCTCTTTCCCGAAGGGACCAGAAGTCGTGACGGCCGGCTCCAGCCCTTCAAGACCGGTGGCATGGTGCTGGCAATTAAATCAGGAGTGCCGCTGGTGCCGGTGGGGATTTCCGGCACCTTTCAGGTGCTGCCCAAGGGCAGGCTGCTGGCCCAGCCCGGGCGGGTCGTTATCCGGGTCGGCAGACCGATTGAAACCAGGGGACTGACCACCGGGCAGAAACAGGAACTGGCCGAACAGCTGCATGGGGAGGTGGCCCGCTTGCTGGCGGAAGGGTAAGGGCAAAGCGGGCCGGGGAATTGTCGTCCGGGGATGGCCGGTGTCAGTCTGTTCGGCAGCAGGGGCCGGCAAAGGCAAGAACGCCGCTCCCTGAATCCATGATCGCCTCGACGCCGAAGGGCAGGATGCGGTTACTGGGACCATG
>CAZUZJ010000037.1:0-10177 GCA_964624225.1 uncultured Desulfobulbia bacterium
CAACGTCCGGGCCGAGCTGCGGGTGGCGGCCAACGCGAAGGATCGGGCCGTCGGACTGACGCTGGCCCATGCCGGGATTAATCTGGCCCTGTTCCGAATCCTTGACAAGCCGGTGGATATTGTCGAGGACGAAGATGAAATTTTTGTCGAAGGATATGGATATGACGGCTTTCTCCCCACCGGGCATTTCCGCTATTATGTCGTAAACGAATCTGGTAAAATCGACTTGAATGCCTTCAACCCTACCCTGCTGGAATATTTTCTCGAATATATGCAGATCGACGCCCCGGAACGGGAAATCATCATTGATTCACTTTATGACTGGCAGGACAGCGATAATCTCCATCGTCTGCAGGGCGCAGAACTCGAAACCTACCAGGAACTGGACGACCCTTATATCCCCCGCAACGGCAAGATCGTCGAGCCATCGGAATTTTTTCTGGTGCATGGCACCGCACCGCTGGCCGGCAGATTTGTGGCGGCCGATGTCTTTACCACCCGCAACCGCTCGAATAAGGTGAATTTCAACAGTCTCACCCCCCTCATGCTTGATTTTCTGACCGAAGACGACGAGGAGAAGAAAAAGGCCTACCGGGAAGCCCAGGAGCTTTACGGAAACCTGACGGAGGCCCAGGCCAGGCAGATCCTCGGCGAGACCCGGTTCAGCCAGGTCGGGGATGCCCTCGTATACAGCGCCGGCAACAATAAATTTTACACGGTTGTGGTCCGCGGTGAACCAGGTGTCGATGAGCAGACCCTGATCGATCGGGAGGAAGAGGGGCTTGCTCCGCCGGTGGGCCATGAGGTGCGCGCTCTTTTCGAACTGCGCGGCAGCAAAATAACCTATTATGGCTGGCAGGAAGGATGGTCATGAAGGAGGGCGTCGAGATCTTCATCCGGCCCCATGACCTGGAAATGCGGGCGTCCTTCAAAAAGGAGACCGAGGCTGTTGCCTTGCCGGTCAGTGACTTCGGCGTCTGCCTCACCCGTTTCTGTGCCCCGAAAAATCCGGCCGGACTGCGCGCCACCTTTTACCTGTCCGAGGATCTCCTTTTTTTTAAGAAATTCGCCCTGCCGCTGAAAACCGCCGATATCCGGGAAGCGGTTGGCTATCAACTGACCATGCTCGCCCCTTTTGAGGGCAGAGTGCTGCATGGGTATACCGCCAGCCGGGGCAAGCAGGAGTATACCGTCTGCCTGTATGTCCTGCCCGAAGAGAAGGCGCTTCCCTGGCTGGAAGCAGCGGCGGCGCAGGGATTTCATCTGAACGGCCTCTTTCCGGAGAGCCAGCGGTATGTCACCCGGCACGGCAGAAAAAGAAACTGGAGCCTGCTGCTGCCCGGTCGTTTCCCCAGGCTCTTCCTCTTTTCCGACGCTGCCATCCGCGACCGGATTCTTTGCCATGACCTGCCGAGCGCCGACCAGCTCAGCAAACTCGACCCAGGTGAGGTGATCTACTCCCCTGAGCCTCCACCCGAAAGCGTCTTTCAGGATTGCGCGCCCCTGCTGGCCGAGCCGCCGCTGAACAAGGAATTCAATCTGCTGCCCGTCTCCTTCCGCCGCCCGGATTATCTCCGCTATGCGCTCGTTTCCCTCTGTCTGCTTAATCTCATTGCCCTGGTGGCTGTCGGCGTGATCAAAGAACATTCCCTGCTTTCGCAACTGCGAATGGTGGAGGAAGAGATCGCCGTCCTGGAGCCGCAGATCAAGGAGGTGGAGAAGCTCCGTCTGCAGGAAAGCAGCCTGAACGAGGCAATTCAACGCATTGAGGGGATCGGGCAGAATTTTGATATGATCGATTTTTTTGATAAGGTCACCCAGGCCCTGCCGAAAAACAGCTATCTCGATCAGGTCCGTATGGATGAAAAAACGGGGGCCATCCAGTTGCAGGGCTACACCGATGATATCGCCGAACTGACCAGCCAGCTCGATGCCCTCAATCAGGCCAAGTTAAAATCGACCAGCCGCCGCAAGAACCAGACGTATTTTCATGTGGAGGTCGGCGGCAAATGAACCGGCTCATTCTCTTTATTCATGGGTTTGATCGCAAGGCGCTGCTGCTCGCCCTCGGCGCCCTGCTGCTGCTCTTCAACCTCGGACGACTGGCATGGGGTACCTACCAGGGGCAGCTGGAGGAATTACAGGCCCAGCGCGACCTCCTCGACCAGTATCAGGAAACAGTTTCCTCTCTCCCGGTTTTGAAGAAAAAGGTGGCGCGATTGCAGCAGCGCGCAAATCAGCTGAAAAAGGGCTTGTTCGTCGCCGTCTCCGAAGAGGAAGTCTCCTCCATCATGCAGATCATGCTGCAGGAGCTGGTGACCAAGAGCGGTCTGGCGCCGGAATCGATCAGACCGCTGGTCACCGGCGGCAAAAGCGCACCCCGCGATTTTCATGAAATCGCGATCAAGATGCGGCTGTCGGGAACCATGAACCAGTTGATGGCATTCATCAGCGACCTGTACCGCTCTGATCGGCTGTTTCGGGTTGAAAGCTTTACCTTGAAACCTTACAAAAAAGCAGAGATGAAAGTTTTTCTCGATATAAAGGGGTATTACGCACTCGCGGGGCAGGCTGGAACAGAGTAGGCGGAGACCTGCCCTGCGATAAACCGTTGGAAATAAAAAACGATAACATTCTTCATTGTCGGAATCGTAAAAAGCCACGATTCCGAACGGCCCCTAAGTCGCCAGCGTGACCAGGGGTTTTCGAGTACATTAATGGTTAAAGTCATCGCAAGCGTTATTCTTACTCTCTCGTTTCTTCTTTTGCTCAGGGAGGCGTTCATTTCCGTTCCCACTGAGGACGGGGTCGACGGGGGACCCGCTGTCGGCAAGAGCAAACGGCACCCGGTGGTGCCGCAGGAAAAATCAGTGCCCTTTTACCCGCCGGTGCCGACAGTCCTTCCTGATCTGAATCTGGGCTATCTGTTCAACGCGGAACGATTTCTGCCGGGGGAAAAAGACAGCGCCGCATCTGCCGAGGAGGCCGGGGAAGCTGGCACCGAGGTGACGGTCGATATTGAAACCGTGTTTTACGCAGGCTCCATCATCGCCGGTGATGTTCGTAAGGGGCTGATTGTCTATCCTGCTCTTGCCGGGCCGGCAACACCCGTCAAAAAAGGAGAACCTGTCGCAGCGGCCTCGTCCCAGAAGCCGCGGAAGTATGCGCAACTTGCCCCGGGGGACACAGTCAGCGGCTATTCGGTCGTCGCGGTTGAAGCGGATCGCCTTGTCCTGCAAAAAGGAGAAGAAACCATCGAAAAACTGCTGAACGACCCGAAAAAGGAGCGGATTGCACCACCCCCCCCGCCGAAACCGCAGGCTGCGCCAAAACCGGCGCCCGCCCCGGCAGCAAAACCTGCGGTCACACGTGCCGCGGGAGTGTCGTCCGCGGTCGGGAGAACGCCGCCGCAGCGTATTAATGCGCCGCGGCGGCTGCCGGCAAACATGTCGATACAGGTGCCCGGCACGCCGCGATGACAGAGGAGACGAACTGCTCTTACTGCAAAGATGATTCCGACACAAAATGATGGTTTTTTAATAACTGAAAATTAACCGCAGAGACCGCAGAGTGCACAGGGATAACTTATCTTTTTCAAAGATGTTTTCTCTACGCCTTCAGGTCGCTCTGTGGTGAAAAAAGACTTTTTACGGGTTTGTCAAAAAAAGGTTCCCTATGGAAAGAAGCGCAAGCAGCCTGATATCGTCGTCCTGCCGAGGAGCGCATGTCGTCCCGGTCTTTCTTGTTATTACCGTTTTAGTTTTGCTGCTGGCCGGTTGCGCCGGCCGCTCCCGGATCGACATGCCGGAGATCGACTTAAAGAGGGCGAGCGAGACCATTGCCCGTGACCCGAGCAAATCTCCCATGCTAGAGGTGGAGGAAGAAAGAGCAATGCGGCAGCAGCTGCCCAGGGTTCGCGACATTGACCTCGGAGGGGAAAAAGGGCAGGGCGTCCCGGTGTCAGCAACGGAGACTGATCCCCGGAGCGACGATGGTGCAGGAAAAGGGACACCGGGAGAGGCGGAAGATGGGATCATGCTCAATTTCGATAACGCCGACATCTATGAGGTCATCCAGATCATTGCTGCCACCCTGGACATCAACTATATCATCGACCCGCAGGTCAAGGGCGTCGTCAATATTCATTCCGGCAGCAAGATCCCCAAGAATCAGCTGCTGGCCGTCTTCAAGAAGATTCTCCATATCAACGGCCTGGATATCCGCAGTGAAGGTGATTATGAATATATTTACGTCGCCAAGCGGGCCGGGGCGCAGATCGTCAACAGTTCGGACCGACGGTCGGAACTCAGCGACTCTCCCCGCTTCATCACCCAGATCATCCCCCTTGCCCATGTCGCCTCGGCTGAGGCCTTTAAAGTCGTGGAACCCTATCTCTCGGCGCAGGGGTCGGTTTACGATCTCATTGACCAGAATACCCTGCTGGTCAGTGATTTCGAAAGCAAGGTGGTGGATGTTCTGCGCCTGCTTGCCAAAATCGACGTCTCATCCCTCGCCTCCCTGCACATCAAGCTGGTGCGGGTGGATAACGCTCCGGTTTTCGATCTCCGTGACGAACTGACCGAGATCTTCATTGCCCTGAAGATCAACCGCAAGGACTTTGAGGGGATTTCCGTCGTCCCCCTGGAGCGAATCAATTCACTGATGCTGATCAGCAACGATCCGCAGCAGCTCGAAAACGGCGTGAAATGGATCCGGGAGCTTGATGTGGAGCCATCCCAGGACCGGGACAATATCTATATCTATAATGTCAGGAATTCGGTGGCCTCCGAACTGTCCGAGCTGATCAACGAACTGCTCACCGAAGAGGAGCCGCAGTCCAGTGAAACGATGGCGCGGACGGGCAAGGATCCGCTCTCGTCATCCTTAACCGACAGGGATAGGGATGACCCGGCCGCCGCCAGATCAAAAACCACGACACAGCAGAGTTCCCGGAAAACCTCCACGGCCGCTGGCGGCAAGTCGCCGTTGTCAAGCCTGCTGTTTGTCGGCACGCCGGTGGTTTTTGCCAATGACGACCGGAACGTCATCCTCATCCGCGCCTTGCCGGCAGATTACAGCCGCATCGTCAAACTGCTGGAACGGCTTGACAACCTGCCGCGCCAGGTGCTGGTGGAGGTCCTCATTGCCGAAATCGAGTTGCAGAATGAACTGGAACTGGGGGTGGAGTGGTTTGTTTCCAGCCAGAAATGGTCATTCGGCACCCAGTTCTCCGCCGTCGGAATGACCGGCGAAAACGCCTTTCCCAGTGGTTTTTCCTATACCTTCACTTACGGTGATGTCGAGGGTTTTCTCCAGACCCTCGCGACCAAGAGCGATTTCGCCATCCTCTCCTCTCCCCAGGTGCTGGTGCTCAACAACGAAAAGGCGACGGTCAACGTCGGCAAGCAGGTGCCCATTGTCACCACTGTAACGGAAAATATCACCACCACCAGCCAGGTGGATAAAACCGTTCAGTACCAGGACACCGGCGTCATTCTCGAGGTCACTCCCCAGATCAATTACAACGGCATCATTCTTCTCGAGGTAAGCCAGACGGTCAGCAAGGCCCAGGAAAACACCACCTCGGACATCAGCTCCCCCGAGATCTCCAAGCGGGAACTGACCACCAAGCTGGCCGTCAAGAACGGACAGACCATTCTGATGGGCGGCATGATCGATAAAAATACCGCAACGATCAAAAGCGGCGTTCCGTTCCTCATGGACATCCCCGTGTTTGGTAATATTTTTAAGTATCAGAAGGATACAACCCGGAAGACGGAGCTGCTCATCATCATCACCCCCTTTGTCATTGAATCCGAGGATGTGCTGGATCAGTATGTCCGTACTTTCGAAGAAAGGATGGAGAGGCTGCGCCCCCATCTGCATGAGCCAATTGGCGACAACCCACGACAGCAATGGTAAAAACGATATGCGACAGATAGTCATTGACGAACTCAGCCCGGAGGAACGGGCCAATTTGGACAGCTACCTGAAAAGGACGGTCAAACAGGCAGGAATGGAGGGGATGTTCTGGCTTGCCGTGCCGGACGATCTGCGCGCTGCCGCCCAGCAGGGCCATGAGGAATGCGGTCCGTTTTTTTTCGGCATTGAGCTGGCGGAGAAAAAACTCATTGTCGAACTGCTGGTGCGCAGCCAGAGCAATCTCCATTGCTCGTGCATCAGCTACGCCAGTCCGGCCCAGCGGAACTTTCTTCTCGAATTCCTCGATCGGATGCTGGCGGAAGAACAGATCCGGGCATGATGGTCTGAACGGTCCGAAAAAAAAACTCCCGTCGGAGAGTTCCGACGGGAGGTATGGGCAACCCGCAAGGGCGGGACCCTGTCGTGCCTTATTTTCTTACCACCAGCAGATGGTCTGATCGGCCGCATACAGCATATCGACCAGCTTGTCGTAATCCGGGGAATCGACGTTGAGGTTGAAAGATTCGTTATCGCGTCCTTCGGAGACGATCGCCACCAGTTTTTTGACCTCATCATTGGGCTCGGAACGGTATACATGAAGGATTTTCATAGCGTGCTGTTCTCCTGGTAAAATCTTCAGTGAATCACATCAGCTCTTGTCGCTGCGCATGATGCCGTAGGGAACGATGACATCCATTTCCCGCAATTTCTGGCCCAGCTCCTCAAGGGTGATCTTGACCAGGCCGTACTTTTCGACATTGCCGTCGGGAATGCTGAAGATTTCGCCTTCCATGTCGCGGATCCAGTCGATGTTTTCCTTGTGGTATTCCGTCATCTGCTCTTCTTCAATTTCGTTGTTGACGACGACGCCGTAGGCGTACATGTTTTCAACGGCCAGGCCAAGGGCGGAGCGGACGCCATCCAGGATATATTCGCGGCTGGGGTACATAAAGCAAATTTTCTTTGACATCATCGCCTCCTTATAAGGTCAGGTAGCAGTCATAGTCTTCGACAATGGCGCCATGCTGGGCCTGGGTCGCCATCTTTTCCTGGGTCAGGCCGGCCGGGATATCGGCGACATCGTAGCCCATTTTCTTGTAGCTGTCGGCGCAGATGGAGACATCGACGTTGTCCATGTCACACAGTTCTTTGAATGATGGACATTTGGTCAGATGGACCGAAATCCAGGTGAAAAAGATTTTAACCTTGGAGCCCTTGGCAACACCGGCCTTGGTGATGCCGAGGATATGTCGCATGTTCTGGGGAGACGTTACAAAAATCCCGATACTTTTTGCCATTTGCTTCCTCCATGTTGTTCAAATGTTCGAACGCCGCGACCAGCGCTGGTCGTGCCGTTCCGCCCGCCAAACAGGTGAGGGGTCAGTCACCTATTTTTTCTTGATGAAGAAACGGAAGTATCCGGATTCTTCTTTTTCACCGACGAACTCATGACCGGCCCTGGTGCACCAGCCCGGGAGGTCGTTGCGGGAACCGGGATCGGTGCCGAGCACTTCCAGGATCTGGCCGGAACTGATTTTATCGATTTCCTTTTTGGTCCGCAGCAGGGGCATGGGGCAGCTCAGTCCTTTGGCGTCAAGGGTGCGGTCTGCTTTGATATCGGCCGGTGCTTGCTTAAAGTCGCTCATTGATTCCTCCTTAACAACGGGTTTTCATTAACTAGCGTTTGCGCTTCCACAAAGCCTGGCAAGACATCACTCTATGCACCAGGCAGCCTTGATTGACAAACATTTCAACGAAAATAACGACAAAAATTCACTTAACAAGAAAGGAATGTTCTGTCAAGGCGAAAAATGAACGGTAATTCAGGCCTGGCCGAAACCTGTTGTTTGTACCTATTTCCTGAACGAAATCCCATTGATAAACTTACTTGACAAATTTTTTTGACAAGAGTAAAGGAGTCTAAATGACCAATTTGGCACTTTATTAATGAGTTCCTTTGAGGAGAGGTTCAGGCGGGAGTGGCACCCCGTCTCGAGAGGAAACATTAATTTCATAACGGGAGAAGAAAGGTATGAGCGAGGAAAGCGTTTTCGGCAGTAAAGTAAAGGGGCTGTACAAGGCCCTCTGTCAGGAGGAGTGGAACGCCACGATGACCGGTATCATGGTGGCCCTCTTCTCCATCCTGATCATGGCGTGGTGGCGACCCTGGGGTGCGGTTGGCGCCATCCGCAACTGGGGCGACTGGATCCTCTACGGCGTGGCCAGCGGTCTCGGCACCGAGGCCGGTATCTTTACCTACTTTGCCGATGCGCCCTCCGGTATATTTTCCAACACCGGCTCGGTCATCGGCATTGGCTTTGTCGCCGGCGCCTTTATCTCCGCCTGTCTTGGCAATGATTTCGCCCTCCGCATTCCGCCGGTGCTCGAGATCTGTAAGGCCCTGGTCGCCGGTGTTTTCATGGGTATCGGCGCGGCCATGGCCGGTGGATGTAACGTTGGCGGTTTTTACAACGCCATCGGCAATCTGTCCGCCCATGGCTTTGCCATGTGGCTCGGTCTGATTTTCGGTGTGATCATCGGCTTGAAATACATCTACTGGGAGATGGAAAACATCAGCTGGGGCAGCGGTGGGGCAAAGACCATTGAATTTCCGAAAGGGTTGAACGGGCTGCTCGGCGTCGTCGCCCTGGTGGCCCTGATCGCCGGTGCCTATATCTACGCCGGCAACGAGGACAGCGATTACATGGCCTCCCTCGGCGGCATCATCCTCATCTCAGCCGGACTCGGGTACTCCATGCAGCGCGGCCGCTGGTGTATGATTCAGGGTTTCCGTGAACCGCACATGACCGGCAACTGCACCATGGCCAAATCCGTGGCCCTGAGCATCTTCATCGTTGCCCTCGGCGCGGTGGTGCTCAAATACGGAGTGCCGGTCCGTCTTGATGGCGACCCGGTCCTTGGCCCCATGAATTACGTCCGCGGCACCTTTGGCTGGGGCGGCGTGGTCGGCGGCGCGATCTTCGGTTTCGGCGCCATGCTGGCCGGCGGCTGTGGTACCGGTACCCTGTGGCGGGTCGGCGAGGGACAGATCAAGCTGTGGATAGTTGTGCCGATTTTCGCCATCAGCAACTCCATCATCACTGCCTGGTTCATTGACCGGGAATTCGAGGCGGACGGTGTGCTCGGCAAGTTCGTCTTTCTGCCCGATGTCTTCGGCTTCGGGGGAACCCTCTTTCTCATCAGCGGTTTTCTGCTCGCCTGGTATCTCATTGTCGACTGGAACGAGGATTCCAACAAGTTGATCGTCGAGATGTAATCAAGCCCAGCCGGCTGTGCCGGTGGAGCTCGGAAAAGTCGCATTTTCGGCAATGCCGGAAATGCGACTTTTTTTTGCCCTTGACAGGGGTGCGCTGATGCGGGCACAGTGTGGAGAACAGCAGTATTGCAGCTAATGACCATTCTGCTGAACACTTGATGATAATTGATACCCATGAGAGGACCAAATTCGGGGCTGCGCCCCTTCATAACAGTCTCGGCGGACCAGCTGCTTTACGGCAACGAAGTGATTGCCATCGTCGATGACGAGATTGCCATTCGTGAGCCGCTGAAGATCTACTTCGAGCAACAGGGATTTCCCGTGGTTAGTGCCATGGGAGGGGCGGAGCTGATGGGCCTGCTGACCCGGCACAACATCGCCCTGATCCTGCTTGATATCGGTCTGCCGGATATGGAAGGTACCGCCCTGCTGCCCCAGATCAAAAGCAGCCATCCTGATACCTCCATCATCATGCTGTCCGGCCAGGCGGACATCCAGGTCGCCCTCGACTGTATCCGGAACGGCGCCGATGACTACATCACCAAACCGGTGCAGTTCAACGAGATTCTGGTGGCGGTCAAAAAAAACCTGGAAAAGCGGCGCCTCCTTCTGGAAAATCGCTCCTATCAGGAGGATCTGGAACAGGCTTATTTCCGCATCCAGTTGCTTCACCAACTTTCAGTGAAGATGAACACCGTCTATCTCAGCTCCGGGGAACTTGACGAAATCCTTCATGCCATTCTGGTCGGCATCACTGCCAATGAAGGCCTGCGTTTCAACCGGGCATTTCTCGCCATGCTTGACGATCGGAATCTGGTGCTGCAAGGGGCGATGGCCATCGGCCCGGGCTGCCGGGAGGAGGCGGCGAAGATCTGGACGGAAATGCGGGCGAAGGATCTGCAGTTCATCGATATTGTCAACAATCTCAGCAAAAATTGCGCCCTTGAAGACGACACGGTGAATCGGATCGTCAAAACG
>CAZUZJ010000037.1:10281-13593 GCA_964624225.1 uncultured Desulfobulbia bacterium
TCAAAACGCTGCGTATCCCGACAAGCCGGGCCGATCATATTCTGATCAGATCGGCGGCTGAGCGCATCAGTTTCAAGGTGACAAACGGCTTGTCGACGATTCCGGTACCCGAGGATCTCATTGCCCTTCTCAACGAAGACACCTTTGTCGTGGTTCCCTTGTTTGCCCCCGGTCGTTCCATCGGTGTTATCATCGCTGATAATTACGTCACCCGCAAATCCATACCGGACGGTCATGTCAGTGCTTTGGAGTTGTTTGCCAGTCAGGCAAGCCTGGCTATCGAGCAGAGTCGTTTGCAGCATGACATGCACCGTAAGATTGTCGAGCTCGAAGAGGTGACCCACGAGCTCGACAAAAACAAGGATCTGCTGGTGGAGGCGGAGCGTTATTCCGCTCTCGGGCAGATGGCGGCTCAGATGGTGCATATCATCAGAAATCCGATCACCTCGATCGGTGGAGTGGCCCGCATCCTGGCGCGCAAAATAACCGGTGAGGAGTGGAAGAAATATCTCGACGTCATGGTCAAGGAAACCGATCGACTGGAGGCAACCCTGACCGAACTGTTCGATTTTGTCAGTCAACCCCAGGCGGAAAAGCAGATCGGCCCGCTCTATCCAGTGATCAAAAAGACGTTGATGCTGCTCCGGACCAGTCTGGTCAAGCAGAATATCACCTGGGAGCTCCAGCTCCCCGAGCCTGATCCGCTGATCTGCATGGACAGCAAGCAGATTCGCCGGGTTTTTCTCAATATCTTGCGCAATGCCATGGAGGCCATGCCTTACGGAGGCGTCCTCCGGATCAGTGCCAGCGTAGATGAAGAGATGGCACATATCTCTTTTCGCGATACCGGCACCGGACTCAATGGCGCCTATCTCAGCAAGGCGGTGGAGCCGTTTTTCACAACCAAAACCTACGGGACCGGCATGGGGTTGACCCTGGTCGACCGATTTATCAAGGCCCATGGCGGTAATTTTTCCCTGATTCGCCACGATGACGGATTGGAAGTTTTGATCCATCTGCCGGTGGCCCAACATGAAAATCTCTGAAATACCCCATTCCCGGCCCGGCAGTTCGGCGCCGTCTGCGGTGGCCACCAGCTCCGCAACAGGACAAGTCGGCGCGGACACAACCCGTTTTGCAGTCGGTGATCTGATCAAGGCCAGGGTGGTGGCGGTGGCGAGCGACGGCCGCGTCACCCTTGATGTCAACGGCGCAACCCTGGCCGCCCGCAGTGCGGTCCCTCTGACGGTGGGGAGCGAACTCTGGCTGGAAATAGGGGCTGGCGGCAGTTTGCCGCTGCTTGCCCTCGCTGCCAAGAAAGGGGCGGTCCAGGACCTGCTGAAACTTCTGCTTTCCCCGGGACTTGCGCCGGGAACAGGGGGAGAGAAAGCACAAGGCGCTCCTGCTCATCCGGTCGGCCTCAGGGCCCCAGCCGGGTCGTTCGCCGCGCCCGTCGGCGAGAATGCCGCGTCCGAACGGGTGAAGCTGCTGGTCTCGCTGCTGAGCCGGCAAAAGTTGCCGAAGGAAGAGCAGGACGCGTTGCTTGCCGCGTTTTCCGGGCGCGCGACCCGGGCGGACCTTCCCTCGACCGCGACCGACCTGCTTGTTCGCATCCTCACTGCGCACCAGGAGGTGAACAGCCAGCCTCCCCAGCCGGGCCACCAGAATTTTTTTCTTTTTCCCTGTTTTTTTACCGGCAGCGAAGGATGGGGTGAATGGCTTTTTTCTCCGGAAAAAGCCGATGACCAGGGGAACCCGGCCTACAGTGTCAGTTTTTTTCTTGAGATGAGCGCCCTTGGTCCCCTGGCCATCCATGTCAGCGTCCGGGGTGCCGCCATCAGTGGTGAACTCTGTCCGGGGTCGGAAAAAGCCCAGCGTTTCATCTCCGAACGGTTGCCGGAGCTCAGCGGAGCTCTTGCCGATCTGGGTTACCGGCCCGTTGCCTTGTCGTGCCGACGGCAGGCGAAAGCCCTGGTTGCCCAGCTGGCGGAAAAGCTCGAACAAAAGGCCTCACTTGAGCGGTTTTCCCTCGTCGATCTCAACGTTTGATCCCACCTTTCCGGGCTGGCCGGCCGGCCGTTGCCAGGACAAATAGACAGCCAGCAATCCGATCAGAAAAAAGATACAAAACGTTGTCCGCATGGCCTGGCAGAATGGCGCGGCCATATGCGGCTGGTAATGCTGCAGGTCATAACCTCCCGACGCGTGTCGAAAAAAAGAGGAGAACAGGCCGCCGGCCAGGGCCACGCCGAGCATCATCCCGAGGTTGCGGGCGGTTGCCAGCAGAGCTGCCGCGGTGCCGCTTTTTTTGTTGGTCAGGCGGCCGAGGACGGAGGCGCTGTTGGGAGAAAGGAACATCCCCTGGCCGATGCCGAACAGGGCAAGGCGGGCTGCTACCGCCGGAGGAGACGAGTCGGGGGTCAGGGTGGCAAGGAGAAGCAGGCCGCAACAGGAGCTGGCAAGGCCGGCGGTGGAGAGGAGCCGTGCGCCGAACATGTCGGAGAGGGAGCCGGCGATCGGGGCCACGAGCAGGACGGTCAGGGGGATGGTCAGCATGACCAGGCCGATCCGCGAAGGGTTCAACCCGACGACCCGGTCGAGATAAAAGGGGATCAGGATAAGAACGGCGAAAAGAATGAGAAAGGAGACGAGGGCGCTTGCCACGCCGATGGAAAAAAAGGGGAGCTGCAACAGGGGGAGGGGAAGGATCGGATCCTGGGCCGCGGCCTCGATTCGCAGCAGCAGGGCGGCAACCACAACGGCGCCGCCGACCACCAAAGCGGCGCCCCACCAGGAGATGCCGTGCGGGCCGGCATGGGTGAGGAAAGAGGAGATGCCGGTCAACAGCAGGGTCCAGAGGAGGACGCCCGCCCAGTCGAAGGGGGGGGTGGCGGTCCGGCACGAGGTGGTGGCTGGCAGGATGAGCTGGGAAAAAAAGGTGAGGAGAAAACAGAGAGGCAAGGAAAGAAAAAAAATGGCACGCCAGGAGAAAAATTCGATGAGATAGCCGCCGATCACCGGACCACACATCAGACCGAGGGAAACGGGAATCCCGAGCAGGCCCATGCCGTGGCCCAGTTTTTCCGGGGGAAATGACTGACGAATAAGGGCCGGGCCGTTTGCCATGAGCATTGCTGCGCCGATGGCCTGAAAAAAACGGGCGCCAATCAGAACGTTTAAGGTGCCGGCAAGAGAGCAGAACAACGAGCCGGTGCCAAAGATGAAAAAGCCGAGACCATAAAAGCGGTTGCGTCCCCAGCGGTCGGAAACATGGCCCCAGATCAGCAGGGTGGTGCTGGTGGTCAGCAGGTA
>CAZUZJ010000038.1:0-13495 GCA_964624225.1 uncultured Desulfobulbia bacterium
GGCGTTGATCTGGTTCACCTCGGCATCATCTTTCTTACGAATCTGCAGATCGGTTACTGCACCCCGCCGGTGGGGCTCAATCTCTTCCTCGCCAGTTACCGGTTTGACAAGCCGGTGACGGAACTCTACGGGGCGACCCTGCCCTTCCTGCTGCTGCTGCTCGCGGTCCTGGCCCTGGTCACCTACGCCCCCTTTTTCAGTCTTTACCTCGTTCGCCTCTGGGGCTGAATCATCATTTCCTGCCGCTGAGCAGATGGATAAAGGAGATGAATTTCTCCTGCTCGAAGTGGCCGACCATCTCTTCCTTCATGGTCAGCATGGCCTTGAACGGGTCGCGCGCCTCGGCATAGGCGCGGCGGGTGGTGAGGGCGTCGTAGACGTCGGCGATGGCGGCGATTTTGGCCAGATCGGAGATCTGCTCGCCCTTCAGTCCTTCCGGGTAGCCGGCGCCGGAGTGCTTTTCATGGTGGTGAAGGATGACATCGAGCGCGATCTTCGGCACGCAATCGGCCATCAGTTCATAGCCGAAACGGGGATGCTGTTTGATGACGGCGAACTCCTCGGCGGTGAGGGGGCCCGGTTTGTTGAGAATCGCCGCGTCGATCTTGCTCTTGCCGATGTCGTGGAGGATGCAGCCAAGGGCAAACTCCTGCAGGCCCTGGCGACGACCTGGATAGATGCGCTGCCACATGCCGATGCTGAAGACCGCGACGTTGAGGCAGTGGGTAAAGGTGTAGTAGTCATGGGAGCTGAGTTGGAGCAGCCCGGGGATGGAGGCGTCGTCACTGAGGGCGAACTGGATGATGTTGTTGGTTATGTCTTTCGCTCGTTTCAGGTTTTCGCCGCTGCGTGGGTCCGTGAAGATATCCTGGATGACCTTGCTGGCGCACTGGTAGATGATCTGCGATTTTTCCGGCAGGGCAATCTCCGTGTCCTCGATCAGCATGGTGATGAAGTTTTCGATCAGATGGTGAAAATTTTTCTGATCCTCTTTTCTGATGAAAAACTCCTCGAAACCACGGGCCGCGATGACCTCCTGGATGGTTGACAAAATGGTGTTGCGGCGCATGAAAAGGACCGGTTCCTTTATCTGGTGGGTGCCGGGGGGGAAGGTATAGAGATCGAAGGTGATCTCGCCGCTGAGTTTCATCAGGCAGTGTTTGCTGATCGGGAAAAACTGGTCCAGCAACACGGAGGACTGAGCGGGTGGCGAAGACTTTTGTCCCTCTGTCTGTGGCGGGGCGGGCGGGCGTGTGTGCCGGGTCGGACTCATGGGAACGCCCCCCATGTTCTGGCCTGGGCGGCGGCAACCTCCCGGTTGCGGATCAAGCCGTCGTGGGTATTGACGCCGCGGCGCAGGGCGTTGTTTGCCGCAGTGGCCGCCAGCAGGCCGTTGCTGGCGATATCCAGGGCGAAAGGCAGGGTGGCATTGGTCAGGGCAAAGGTGGAGGTGCGGGGCACGGCGCCCGGCATGTTGGTGACGCAGTAATGGATGATAGTGTCAACGGTGAAGACCGGATCTGAATGGGTGGTGGGCCGTGAGGTCTCAACGCAGCCGCCCTGATCAATGGCGACATCGACAATGACCGATCCGGGTTTCATGAGGGCGAGCATCTCCCGCCGGACCAGTTTCGGCGCACTGCCCCCCGGGATCAGCACGGCGCCGACCAGCAGATCACACAGTTTGAGTTCCTCTTCCAGGTTATGGATGTTCGACATCAGGGTGTTGATGCGGCCGGCAAAGATGTCCTCCAGGTAGCCGAGCCGGTGCAGGTCGGTGTCGAGGACGGTGACGGTGGCGCCGAGGGCGGTGGCGACCCGGGCGGCAGAGCTGCCCACCGTGCCGCCGCCGATGATGGTGACGTGACCGTGTTCCACCCCCGGCACGCCGCCGAGCAGGACGCCGCGTCCGCCCTCTTCCTTTTCCAGAAAGTGGGCGCCGACCTGGATCGCCATCCGGCCGGCCACTTCACTCATCGGCGCCAGCAGCGGCAGATAGCCGGAGTCGAGGCGCACCGTTTCATAGCCGATGGCGGTCACCTTGCGGTCGAGCAGGACCTCGGTCAGTTCCGGCAAGGGGGCGAGATGGAGATAGGTGTAGAGGATCATGCCCGGTCGCAGCAGGTCGTACTCCGCCGGCAAAGGCTCTTTGACCTTGATGACGAGTTCGGCGGCGCGGTAGATTTCCTCGGCCGAATCGAGCAGCTCCGCCCCGGCCTGCCGGTAGGCGCTGTCCGGGATCCCGCTGCCGGCGCCTGCCCCCTTTTCGACATAGACCTGGTGGCCGGCCCCGGTCAGGGTTCTGGCCCCGGCCGGTACGACGCCGACCCGGAACTCCTTGTCCTTGATCTCTTTTGGAACGCCGACAATCATTGCAAGACCTTTTGGATAAGAGGGACTGTTGCGACGCCTCTTCATAGTATGGCGGAAAGGGCGACGAAAGATCAAGCAGGAAGGAAGAATACTTTTTCGCAGCTCTCCTATCTGTTGACGACCGGTGCTTTTGCCACCTATAATCGGGGATGAAAACCGGCAAGGCAGGGAGGTGTCTGGCGGGAATGGAGAGCAGGGAGAGTGAAAACATGCAGGTGCAGCCGGACGGATCGAGCATCTTTGTCGCCCGCCAGCCGATTTTCCGTCAGAACGGCACGGTTTATGGGTACGAACTCCTTTTCCGCTCCGGTCTCGGCAATTTCTTCGACGCCAGTCACGACGGTGACACCGCCACCTCGAAGGTGATCACCAACACCTTTTCCCTGATCGGCATCAGCCAGCTGACCGAAGGCAGAAAGGCCTTCATCAATTTTTCTGCGGACATGCTGATCAAGGAGTATCCGGGACTTTTTCCCAGCAGCATCACGGTGGCCGAGGTGCTGGAAAATATCAGGGTGACGCCCGAGGTGGTGCAGGCCTGCCGCAACCTGGTCAAACGCGGCTACATCCTCGCCCTCGACGATTTTCGCTTTGACGAAACATTTCTCCCTCTTATCGAGATCGCCCAGATCATCAAGTTCGACATCCGCGCCATGACGGTGGCGGAAATGCGCCGGGACATGGCCCAACTGGCCTCCTTTAATCTGAAGTTCCTGGCAGAGAAGGTGGAGACGATCGATGAATTCGAGCAGATGCAGAGTGTCGGCTGCACCCTGTTTCAGGGCTATTTCTTCAGTCGTCCGAAAATCGTCCAGGGCCGCGATATTCCCGGCTCCAAACTGCAATACCTGAAGATCATCAAGCTCATCCAGGATGAGAACTACAATTTCACCCGGCTCACCGAGTTCATCGCCCACGACGTCTCCCTCTCCTACAAGCTGCTCCGCTATGTCAACTCGGCTGCCATGCGGCGCCGGGTCGAGGTGACCTCCCTGCAGAGTGCGGTGGCCCTGGTCGGTGAAGTGCGGTTGCGCAAGTGGCTCAGTCTGATGATGCTCTCCTACATGGCAAACGACAAACCGCCGGAACTGCTGCGGCTCGCCCTGCTGCGGGCCAGTTTCTGCGAGCAGATCGGGGAACGGCTGGGCAAGGGGCGGGAGTTCGTGCGTTCCTGTTACACGGTCGGCATGTTTTCACTGATCGACGTCCTCCTTGACCAGCCGATGAAGGTGGTGCTGGCTGAACTCAACTTGGCGCCGGCCATCGTTGACACCCTGACCGGCGACGAGAAAACACCGTTTACCGCGGTCCTTGCCCTGGTGACGTCCTATGAACGCGGTGACTGGGATGGGGTGGCCCGGATCGCCGGCAGCCGCCGGGGGCTCCTGGAACTGTTGCCGCGCTTTTACGAAAAGGCGCTGGAGGAGGTGCGGGTCTTTTATTTCGACCAGTCTGGCTGAGCTGAAGAGGGCGGCGGGCGTGAAGAGGCCCCTTCTCAGTCGCGTTCGCCGAGGGTGTACATCCGGGAAAAATCGCCGATCCGGAGAAAGAGCCTGGCTATTGCGGTCAGCAGAGAGAGTCGGTTGTTTTTTACGTCCTCATCCGCGCACATGACCATCACCTTGTCAAAAAAGGCGTCCACCGGTTCCTTCATCTCCAGAATTTTTTCCATTGCCTCTTCGTAGCGGCTTGCTGCCAGCAGAGGCTCAACCTGGGCGCTGACCGACAGATAGACGCTGTGCAGGGCCCGTTCCTGCTCTTCGTGGAGCAGCTCCGGGTTGACGACGATGCTGTCATGCACCTTGATGATATTGATAACCCGCTTGAAGGCGCCGGCGAGCAGGGTAAAGGTTTCCCGCGCGCTGACCGCCAACAGGGCGTCGATCCGCCGCCGGCAATCGACGATATCATCAAAGGAGGTGGTCAGTACCGCCTCCACCGCTTCCTGGGCGATCCCTTTTGCGATGAGGTCATTGCTGTAGCGGCCGCGGATGAAATCACCTATTGCCTGGGCTGCCTGGCTTTTTTCCAGGGTCAGTTTGCCGCCGTAGAGGGTAAGCGCCTGGTCGATGCAGGCGGCCAGGGAGAGGTGAAAGCCGTGATGGCCGATGATGTGCAGCAGGGCAAGGGCATGGCGCCGCAGGCCGTATGGGTCGGTGGTGCCGGTCGGAACCTTGCCGATTCCGAAACAGCCGGCGATGGTGTCGAGGCGGTCGGCCATGGAGATGAGGGCGCCGATCACGCTGCCGGGCAGGGCGCTGTCGGCCCGCAGCGGCAGGTAGTGCTCCTCGATGGCCTGTGCCACCTCCTCGGACTCACCTTCCAAGCGGGCATAATATTTACCCATCACCCCCTGCAGGGTGGGGAATTCCCCGACCATGCCGCTGACCAGATCCGCCTTGGCAAGCTCAGCGGCCCGGCCGGCCGACTCTTTTTTCTCCGGGGCCAGCTGCGCGCAGAGAAAAAGGGTGAGAGCCCTGATTCGTTCGACCTTTTCCCGCATGGTGCCGAGCTGGGCCTGGAAAACGACGCCGGTCAGGTCGGCGAGGCGTTCGGCAAGTTTGATCTGACGGTCCTCCCGAAAGAAAAAGAGGGCATCTTCGAGGCGGGCGCGCAGCACCCGCTGGTGCCCCTCTGCCGCCGCTGTTTTGTCGCTGATCATGGTGTTGTTGATGGCGACGAAATGGGGCATGAGCTGGCCATCCCTATCGGCAACGGTGAAGTATTTCTGATGGACCCGCATGGAGGTGATCAGCACCTCGCGGGGCAGTTCCAGGAATTTCCGGTCAAAAGCACCGGTGACGCCGACCGGGAATTCCACCAGATTGGTGACGGTGTCGAGCAGCTCCTCATCGGCGACGATGGTCCCGCCCACCGTGGCCGCGGCCCGGGCCGCCTCCTCCTGGATCAGCGCGCGCCGCTCCGCCGGATCGGCGATGACCTGTCGGCTGCGCAGCACCTCGCGGTACTGGGCGAAATCCTCGATCGCCACCTCCTGTGGAGCCATGAAACGATGACCGCGGCTGGCGGCACCGCTGTGCAGATCGTTGAGGGCAAACTCCACCACCCTGCCGCCGTAGAGGGCAACCAGCCACTGGATTGGGCGGGCGAAACTCGTGCGGAAGGCGCCCCAGCGCATCGATTTCGGGAAAGGGATGGAGAGAATGAACTCCGGCAGCAGGCGAGAGAGGATCGCTGCCGTCTCCTCGCCGCTGTGCTCCTGGACCAGCATCAGATACTCGCCCTTCGGCGTTGCGACGATGCGGATATCCTCGACCGTGGCTCCCCGGGAGGCGGCAAAGCCGATGGCCGCTTTGGTTGGCCGGTTATCGGCGGCAAACGCCGCCTTTTTCGGCGGTCCCAGCACTTCTTCCCGCCGGTCCGGCTGGCGGGAGGCAAGGCCGGAGACGGAGAGCGCCAGTCGGCGCGGGGTGGCCGCGGTGGTGATGGCGGCGTGGGAAAGAGAGAGTTCGGCGAGTTTTTTCGCCATGGTCTCTTGCATGAAGGTCAGGGCAGGGGTGATATAGCCTGCCGGTATTTCCTCCGTGCCGATTTCGAGCAGGAATTCGTTGTCCATGGATCACTGTATTGGGTTTGAGGGAGTGGAAAGGGTATCGTCCGGCCACTCGATGGTGGCAAAGGTGCTGAAGCCCCGGGAAAGATTTTCCACGGTAACGGAAAACCAGCGAACCGCCGGGTGGCTGGCCAGCTTTTCCCCGAGATCGCGGGCAATTTTTTCCACCGACAAAGATGAGTCAGGGGAGGGCAAAGCGGTGGGGGACCATTGCAGGTCATGGGAGGTCACCTCCTCCACCAGCTCGATCAGTTCCTCCATCCAGATGAAATGGTTGAAGCGCAGGCAGATGCCGGCCATGCCCCAGTGGCCGAGGGATTCCGGCAGACCGGAACCGGTCTGCACCGGCAGGGGCGGCGAGATGGGCACGGCGATCTCCAGGGTCAGGTCCTCTTCCGCGTCAAGGGAGCCATGCATCCTGCAGAGATACTCGGTCAGCTCCATCTTGTCCGTGGCCGGTGATTTTTTTTTGAAAAAATAGGGAAATTCAATTTCCATGTGCGCCGCTTCCGCCTGCAGTTTGTCCTTGGTCTCCTGGAGAATGTGGCGGAAACCCCGCAGGTTGATGTTGCCGTGAAAGTGGTTGAGGATTTCAATGAAACGGCTCATGTGGGTGCCCTTGAACTGGTGGGGCAGGTTGACATACATGTTGACCCTGGCCACGGTTTTCTGCACCCGGTTGGCCCGGTCGAGGACGGTGATCGGGTAGGAAATGTCCTTGACGCCGACCTTCTTGATGTTGATGCGGCGATGGTCCCGCAGGCTCTGGATATCCTTCATGGCGGAGACGAGCGGACGATCAGGAAAGATGCTTGCGCACCGCGTTTTTTAATTCGTCCAGGTTGGACGATTTGACGATATAGTCGTCCGATGCCCAGGACGCCAGATCCTGTTTGAACTCCTGATAGGCGGAACTGAGGATGACCGGCAGGTTCTGGTCGATTTCCTTCATTTTGCGCAGCACGTCGATGCCGTTCATTCCTGGCATGTTGATGTCGAGAATGACCAGATCAGGCGTCAGGATGTGCAGTTTTTCCAGGGCGTCTTCGCCGGAAAGGGCGGAATGGACCTCGTATCCTTCCTCTTCCAGTTCTTCCCGGTAAAGGAGATGGATGCTTTCTTCATCATCGACGAGCAATATCTTTTTCATGGGAGCACCTCTGCGAGGGGGGGAAATGCCATCACACCTTCACCTCCTTGAGGAAGCGGGCGGCGTCTTCCGGCGGAGTGGGGTTGATGTAAAAACCGGAGCCCCATTCAAATCCGGCGATCTGGGTCAGTTTGGGCATGATTTCAAAATGCCAGTGGTAGTGGTCGAGCGGCTCCGAGCGGAGGGGGGCGGAGTGCAGGACAAAGTTGTACGGCACGTTGGGGATGCAGACATTGAGACGTTTCATGCTCTCGGAAAAGATCGCGGCCAGGGCCTGGAAGGAGTCGTGGTCCTGGGCGATGTACGAGGAGGCGTGCCGACGGGGCAGAATCCACATTTCAAAAGGGGAACGGGGGGCATAGGGGGTGATGGTGAGAAAATGATCGTTCTGGCAGACCACCCGTTCTTCGGTCTTGATTTCCTGGCGAATGATGTCGCAGAAAACGCAGCGCTCCTTGTAGCGGTAATAGGAAAGGCTGCCGGAGAGTTCGGACTCGATGGTGCGCGGCACAATGGGCAGGGCGACGAGCTGGGAATGGGAGTGCTCAAGCGAGGCGCCGGCAGCCCTGCCAAAGTTTTTGAAAACCATGACGTATTTGAAACGCGGGTCGCGACCGAGGTCGATGATCCGGTCGCGGAAGGCGAGAAAGACGTCAAGCATCCGCTGTCGGGAAAGGTCGGCAAAGGCCTCATTGTGATTGGGTGACTCGATGATGACCTCATGGGCGCCGATGCCGTTCATCTTGTCATAGAGTCCTTCGCCTTCCTTGTCGAGATTCCCTTCGATGATGAGAGCAGGGTATTTGTTCGGCACCACCCGCAGGCTCCAGCCCGGCGTGTTGGGCTGATGATTGCCCTCGCCATAGCTGAGCACCTCCGGCGGGGTCGTCTTTTCGTTGCCCGGACAGAGAGGGCAGAAGCCGCCCTTGCTCTGGCTGAGTTCAACAATAAAATCCGTCGGCCTTTTTCCCCGTTCCTTGGCGATGATGATCCAGCGCCCAAGGACCGGGTCTTTTCGTAGTTCTGGCATGGCTCATTCTATCATGGTTGGCAGACTTGCTCTTTCCCCTGGCCAGCGGGACAGGACCGTTTCCGGCAAAAAAAGCGAGTACCGTCACGAATCCGGTCCGGCAACGGTTCAGCTGGCCTTGGCCTTTTCGTAATCTTCCTGCTTGGTTTTGCAGTGAATGCAGAGGGTGGTCACCGGCCGGGCCTCCAGCCGGGCGACACCGATATCATCGCCGCATTCCTCGCAGACTCCGTAGTCGTTGTTTTCGATCCTCTCCAGCGCCTCTTTGACTTTGGCGAGGAGCTTGCGCTCCCGGTCGCGAATGCGAAGTTCGAAATTTCGATCCGATTCGGCGGTGGCCCGGTCGGTGGGATCAGGAAAGTTGCCGCCGCTGTCGGTCATTTCCGTGATGGTCTTATTGGCCTCGGAAAGGAGTTCTTCGCTCATTTCCTGCAGTTTCTTTTTGAAATAGGCCAGTTGTTCGTCTGTCATGGCATTGATCTCCAGTCGATGGTGCTGCTTTGGTCACTATGATGCTGCGGATGAAAAAGAACTGTCGTCGTGCTCATGCCGACGCGTGTATGTCCCGCTTTTTCCGCCTGTTTTCGATAAGAGCCTGATGTCGCCGATCACCATTCCCTTGTCAACCGCCTTGCACATGTCATAGATGGTCAGGGCGGCGACGGCGACAGCGGTCAGCGCCTCCATTTCCACCCCGGTTTTGCCGGTTATACCGACAGTGGCGGTGATGTGGATGGTGCTGGTATCGGGATCCGGCCGGAAGGCAATATCCGCCTTGCTGATCGGCAGCGGATGAGTCAACGGGATCAGTTCATCAACTTTTTTGGCGGCCATGATCCCGGCAAGTCGCGCCACCCCAAGAACATCCCCCTTGGCGATACCCCCACCGCGAATGAGCTGAAGACACTCAGGGCTCATGCGGACGACGCCCGCCGCCGTTGCCTCCCGGACCGTGTCCTTTTTCTGGCTGATATCCACCATGCGGGCGTTGCCGGCCTGATCAAAATGGCTGAGCGGGTTTGTGTCGTTGTCATTCATCGGTCTGTCAGCCATGGGGTTAGCGGGAACCGGAGAACAGCTTTTTGAAAAAACCTTCACTGTGCTCTTCCTTTTCATCGGTTTCCAGGGCGGCGAACTCCCGCAGCAGTTCTTCCTGTCGTTTGCTCATGGCCGCGGGAATGACGACCTTGACCTCCACCACCATATCGCCCCGGCCGGTGCCGCGCAGGCTGGCAACGCCTTCGCCTTTGATGCGGAAGGTCTGACCCGGCTGGGTGCCCTTGGGGATGTGCAGATTCTTTTCCCCGTGAATGGTCGGCACGTCCAGGGAGCAGCCCAAAGCGGCCTGGGTCATGGAGAGGGGCAGTTCACAGTAGATGAGATCCCCGTCCCGCTGGAAAAAGTTATGGGGTTCGACATGGATGACGACATAGAGATCGCCGCTGGGGCCGCCCTTGCGACCCCCTTCCCCTTCTCCCCGCAACCGCATGCGGGCGCCCGTATCAACGCCGGCGGGAATTTTCAGAGAGACCTTTTTGCTTTTGCGGACCAGACCGCTGCCCTGGCAGTCATGGCAGGGGTCGGTGATGATCTCGCCCCGGCCCTGGCATTCCGGGCAAGGGGTACGGATGCTGAAGAACCCCTGGGAGCGGGTGACCTGGCCGGCGCCCATGCAGGTGGGGCAGGTCTTGTTCTTGCAGCCGGGCCGGATGCCACTGCCCTCGCAGGTCCAGCAGGTTTCCCGTTTGGTGATGTCGAGTTCCTTGTCAACGCCGTGGACCGCCTCCATGAAGGAGATAATCAGATCGTAGCGCAGGTCGTTGCCCGGGGTCGGGCCCTGGGGACGGCGGCGGCCGCCGCCGGTACCGAAGCCGAAGAGGTCGCCGAAGATGTCGCCGAAACTCGAGAAAATATCGTCGAAATTGCCGGGGCCGCTGTAGCCGCTGCTGCGCAGCCCTTCCTTGCCATATCGGTCGTAAATCTTGCGCTTGTCAAGATCGCGCAGCACCTCGTAAGCTTCTGCCGCGGCCTTGAATTTGTCCTCCGCTTCCTTGTCGCCCGGATTTTTATCCGGATGAAACTGCATCGCCTGCTTGCGGTAGGCCTTCTTGATTTCGTCGACAGTGGCGGTTCTGCTGACGCCGAGAATTTCGTAATAATCTGTTTCCATCGTCACCGGAGAGTCGGATGGTTACGCCTCCGCCTCCGGGGCGGGCGCAATGGTTATTTTCTTTTCGGCTGCCGCTTTTTTGTTGAATTCGTCGATGTTGTCGAAACTCACCCTGCCTGCGGCAATTTCCCGTAACGACATGACCGCTTCCTTATTTTTGCCCTTGACGAGATAGGGTTGGCCATTGCGATGCTGCTTGACCCTGGTAACGGCCAGGTGAATCAGCATAAAGCGATTTTCGTTGCCTATCTGACTGAGACAGTCTTCAACGGTGATGCGAGCCATATTCGATTCTGGCCTCCATGAAAAGTTGCTGAATATGTGGACTTTAAACCGGTTAAATATAATCGCTTTCTTCGGTTTGGCAAGAAGTTTTCCTGTTTTTGCTCGGACAGACTGGAATCAGCAGGATAACAGGGTGTAACCAGGGAGCAGGTGGTGTCCGGAGAGAACGGCACAGACCTCTGTCGCCAGCAACCGGGGAGGTGCCGGCGGCATGGAAAGTGCTAGTGACAAGATCATGGCAAAAACCTGTTGGTCTTGCAAAAACCCGCAAACCATGGCAGGCGGGACAGTGAAAACAACGCGTTGCAATGCACCTCCCGGCGGAATCGGCGCTGTTTACGATTGCGACAAAAGGAAGCGGCCCGGCAGCAGGGCAGGAGGGATGCGTGGATGACGAATTTGCCCGGTTGCGCCGTTCCGGGGAAGAGGTTGCCGGGCACAGGGTAAAATTTTCCCGGTTGCTGGAGATGGCGGCCGCCGGTGTTGTTCTTTTGACGGTGCGTTGTTTTTTCTGACAAAAAAGCGAGCGAGAAGCAATGAACAGAATTGTCGCAGCACTCAGTGTTGGCCTGCTGCTCACCCTCAGTGGTTGCGCGGGAGCCATCCCGACGCCGACCCAGCTGGCGGAGCGGTTCGGTCTCATCACCCGGGACGGCGGCGCGGCCGCCACGGTGCCGGTCATCTATCCGTCCGAAAAAGGATTCCTGTCTGGAACGGGGGCGGCCACCGATGAAGCGGCAGGATGGGAATATGGCGTCAGCGGTGTCCTCCACGCCGAGAACGAGGGCGGCGACTGCGCAAAGTGAGGTGGTTATGAAACGAGGAATGGGGGGATTGCTGGGCAGCCTCGGGGTGGCGATCTGTCTTCTTGCCCAGGGCGCCGGGGCGGCCGGTCCGCTTGCGCCGCCGGCGGTCAACGGTTTTGATTATTCCCGTCCGGCGGCGGTGGAGTATTCCTTTCGCAGCAGTCGGATAGCGGCAGAAGAGAAGGCGGACGGCGCATTCTGGTCCGGCGTCCGGAGTTTCTTTACCCGCGAGGAGCGCCTTGCCCCGCTGCCGGCAGAACAGGCGGTTGAGCTGAAGCTCAAAATCCGGGAACTGACCCGGCAGTTACTCGATCGCGCCGGTGAACCGGTGCCCGATCAGTATCGGGTGGTGGTCACCACCTTTGTCAATCTCAATCATCTCTACCGGACCTCTGGTTTCGGACGTATCATCGGCGAACAGATGATCAGCGAACTGCAGGCGGCCGGGGTCGAGGTCATTGATGTGCGGATGACCCCGTCCCTGCAAATTCTCGAAGGATATGGCGAGTACGGCATGTCCCGCGACATGGCCGCGCTCAGCTATGTGCAGAGCGCCCAGGCAATGGTTGCCGGCACCTATACGGTCAGCAACGGCCAGGTAATGATCAATGCCCGGCTGCTGCAGCACAACAACGGACTGGTGCTGTCCAGCGGTTCGATCGTCCTTGAGACGGACGGCTTGATCTGTGGTTTTCTTGGTGACGAGGCGACGCCGTCGTCGGGTGGAGCCGCGGTAGCGGTGCGGGATTTTGCAGAAATTGCCGACAAGGCCGCGACGAAATAAGGAGGAGGTTATGGTGCGTCACGTGACGGAGTCGGAACAGAGAGGCAGGAGCCGGGCCAAAGAGGCGCCGGGCAGGAGGTGGCGGCAGGCGCTCCTCCACCGTGCGCGGCTGCTTCTCCTGCTGCTGGCTGTTGCCGGCTGCTCGCTGCTGCCGCCGAAATCAGCGCCTTTCCACCACGACGGTGACGGTGCGAACAACATGGATGCCTATGCCCTTCTCTGTTATGAGCGGGGGGTGCGCTATATGGACGAGTTCCGTTATGAGCTGGCCAGGCAGCAGTTTGCCTATGCCGCGGCAGCTGCTGCCTCGCCGGCAGTGTATGCGGATTCCATCGACGGGTTGCGTCGGGCGGAACGACTGATTGACGAGGGGCGATAAGGGGATGGGCAATGAGCGCTGACACAAAAATGAAACATCATGCGGCGGTGGCGGAAACAACAGGCAGGTCGGCGACTGGTGGGGGTGCCCTTCTGCTGCTGGCGCTGCTGGTCGTCCTGCTGCTGGCCGGGTGCGGGACATCCGGCAAAAAAGGGACGATCTCCCTGGCCGCTCCCGATTTTTTCGGTTTCGGCGATCATCTGGCCGCCCAGCTCGTCGCCAATCGGCGGCCCGGCACAGGTGGGGGAGGCGAGCGTCTTATCCTCACCACCTTTGTAAATCTTGACAATCTTTATGAGTCGTCAGGGCTGGGACGGGCCATGGCCGAGGGATTGTCCGCCAGCCTGTTCCGGCAGGGGTACCGGATTGCCGAAATTCGCAAGGCCCAGGAGCTGTTTTTCAAGAGGGACAGCGGCGAGCTGGTCCTGACCCGGGACGCGGGTCTGGTGGCCCGGGAACAGGATGCCCAGGCGATTGTTGTCGGCACCTACTCGGTCACCCCGCGCACCGTCATTGTCAATGTCAGAATGGTGGCAGCAGACTCGACGGAGGTGCTGTCAGTCGCTGGCCTGGAAATCGAACGGGGTGTCAATGTTGATTATCTGCTGACCGCAGCGACCGGGGCGACCGTTGGCGACGGCGGAAGCAGCGGGGTGAGCGGGCCGATGTCCGCTTACGAGCGATGAAAGCTGCACGGAAAAGAGGGGCGAACATGGCGCGCTGCATAATCATGGTTCTTCTCCTGCTGCTCGGCGGATGCGCCGCGGTCGGTCAGCAGCGGGCGTCGGTGGAAACCGGGGCGCCGGTGGTCTACATTCACCCGGCAGTTGCTGATCTGCGGAAGTTTTCAGTGATGATTCCGCCCTTTCTCATGCCGGCGGAGCTTGACATAGGGCAGGGAGAGCGTGTCGCCGCCCTGTTTCAGGATGTTCTGCTCGGCAAGC
>CAZUZJ010000039.1:0-5070 GCA_964624225.1 uncultured Desulfobulbia bacterium
GAGCAGGCGGTGCGGAACTGTGCCGGTGCGGACGGTTTCACCGTGTCGAGACCGGAGAATATGGCGGAGGCGGTGGCCGAACTGCTGGCCGGAGGCAAAATCGTCGCCCGCTATGCTGGACGGGAGGAATTTGGGGCCAGGGCCCTGGGCAACAGATCGATACTTGCCGATCCCTCGAAGCAGGGGAATATTATCACGATTAACAAGATGATTAAAAAAAGGGATTTCTGGATGCCCTTTGCCGGCAGCATGACGGTGGAGCAGGCGTGCAGGAATCTCACCATCATCAAGCAGCACTCCGCTCCTTACATGATCATGGCTTTTGATCCGCAAGAGAATCAGCATGACTTTGTCGCCGCCACCCATCCCTATGATGAGACAATGCGGCCGCAGATGCTTGCCGAGGATTGGAATCCAGAATATTACCGGATCATTACACAATTTGCACAAATTTCCGGGAAGCAGGGGGGGGTATTGAACACTTCGTTTAATCTGCATGGCTATCCGATTGTCAGTTCACCGGAAGATGCCATTGAGGTCTTTGTCAAGTCCGGGCTCACTCACCTGGCCATCGGCAGCTCTCTTCTGATGAAAAAAACGTAAGCGATGAAGCACGTTCATTTCCTCTCCACCCGGGACAGAATCACGGATTTTGCCTGGTATCCGATCCGTCACAATCGGCGCCGTTTACAGGGACTGGGCTACCGTTGTTCCATCGGTTATGCGGCGGCTCCCCGTGCCCTTGCCTGCGACATCCTCTGCGTCAACTCAAAATTTTTTCGGCCCGCATGGCATGAGCCTGACACGATTTTTTCCTTTCTGGCCGAGGCGCGCCGGTACGCCTCCACCATCATCTGGTTCGATGACTCGGACAGCACCGGCGTGACCCATTTCGAGGTCCTGCCGCTGGTCGATCTCTACCTGAAGAAGCAGCTCCTGAAAGATCGCCATCTCTACAGTCGGAAATTTTACGGGGACAGGATCTTCACCGATTTCTATCACCGCACCTGTCAGGTGGATGATGAGGGTGTTATTTACCACTCGCAACCGGTCGACCCGGCGCTCCTGTCAAAAGTCGCTCTCTCCTGGCATATCGGTCTGGGCGACATGGTCGGGGATATCCTGCCCTATCCGCTCCTGCGCCGCTATCTCCCCGCCAGCTACCGGGTGCAGTGCAAGCCGCCAGAGGGCGAGAGGCCTCTTGATGTCATGTCACGGGGCAGTGTGTATTACGGCAGAAACACCATAAGGTATCACCGCGAACAGATCCGGCGACGGCTGGAAGGGATGCCGGGCATTACTCTTGCCGCGGCCGGAAGGGTGTCCATTGCCACATATAAAAAAGAATCATCCCTTGCAAAGCTCGTCGTCAGCCCCTTTGGCTGGGGAGAGATCGGGGTGCGGGATTTCGAGGCCTTTATCTACGGCGCCGCCCTGGTGAAACCGGATATGCGTCACATGGAGACCTGGCCGGATCTCTTTATTGCCGGGCAGACCTATGAACCGCTGGCCTGGGATTTCTCCGACTTCGAGGAAAAGATCACGGGACTGCTGGCGGATCACGCCCGGCGGGTCGGCCTCGCCCGCAGTGGTCAGGATGCCTACCTGGCAATGATATCAGAGCGAGGCATGGAAGATTTCTGTCGCTGGTTTGACAGCCGGATGAAACTTGCCGAGGGGAAAAAAGAGCGTGGCGGAGCAGATTGAAAAATATTTTGATGACTATTTCCAGAAAAAGCCGGATATTCTCTATGATTTTGATACCCGCGCCATGGGACGTAAGGATAGAAGCATCGTATTCGCCCTGCGGCAGTTCGGAATCCAGGGGAAACGATGCCTCGACATCGGCCCCGGGACCGGCAGATGGGTGCAGTTTTTGCGCAAAGAGGGGGCCGGCCATTTGGCTGCAGCCGATGTCTCGCCTGTGTCGCTGAAGCGGTGCGCGCCTTTCTGTGACGAGGTAAGGCTGGTCAACATCGAAAGGGAAAAGCTTCCCTGGGACAATGGGACATTTGATGCGGTGCTTTTTTTTGAGATCATCGAGCATCTTGTTGATTGTGCAAACGGGATTGCCGAAATCATGCGGGTGCTTAAACCAGGCGGACTGCTGCTGCTTTCAACCCCAAATCTGGTTTCCCTGATCAGCCGTCTGCGCATGCTGGCGGGGATGCTGCCGGTGGCCATCGCCGGCGACTCCACCCATGTCCGTTTCTACAGGAAAAAAGAACTGGCTGCCGTCTTTGCCGGTTATCCGGCCCGCCTTACCTTTCTGTCCACCTCCTTTTCCCTGCACCCTTTCAGGCCGAAAAGCCGTTTCCGCTGCCCAAGTTGCGGCTGGCTCTCCTCCCTGGATGATTCATTACTGCTGCTTGTCCGTAAGGATGGACGTTGATGAGGACAAAGGACGATAATTCTCCGATCTCCGACAGAGATTACCGGCTTGATGTGATAAAAGCGGCAAGCATTTGTTTGGTTGTTGTCTGGCATGTCAATCCGCTCAAGACGGAGAATCTGTACATTAAGGGGCTGCTGTCGCTGTTGCTCGATAACCTCTCGCTCATCGGCGTCCCCTCTTTTCTCACCGTGTCTTTTCTCCTCTTTCTCCGCAAAAATCGGAGTTCCGGGCCGGGATATATGGGCAAAAGAGTCATCAGACTCGGTCATGTTTTCTGTTTCTGGTTTGCGGTACAGTATGCCTTGGCCTGGCTGCTGACGGGAAAAAGCGATCCTCTCTCGCTCAGCCTTGTGTTGTCCGGGGGACCGGGTCTGCCTGCCGTGGGGGGATCGGTGTTTTATTTCCTTTCCCATCTGATTATTCTCGTGGTTGTGCTTTCCCTTTTTATTCGCCTGGGGGATACGGCAAAAAATATCCTTTCCGCCTGTATCGTGACAGCAGCATTCAGCTACTTTTTTGCCTCCTCCACCAGCGGCTACTGTCTGCCCTATGAGTATCTGCTTTCCTTTGTCATCTATATTCCCCTGGCTCATTATCTGGACCGGAACATCGATTTTTTTCTTCGCTACCGGTTTTTGCTTTTCGGGCTGTTCTTTCTTGCACTTTTTTATGAGAGGCTCATGCGTCTCCTTTATCATATCCCCTATGCCCCCTATTCCCGGTTGAGCATCTTCTTCGGGGTGGTGTACTTTTTTGCGCTGGTTTTTGGCCGGGATTGGCAGCAAAGTCCCATTGTTTCGGCCCTGAGCCGATATTCCTTGGGAATTTTTGCCGTACATAAATATTTTCAGCTGCTTGCCATTACGCTGTATGATCTGTCCCTTGGCCAGATAACCGTGCTGCACGATCTCAATCCGGTAAAATACCCGCTGGTTTTGCTGGCAACCGTGCTGATGACTGCGGTTTTTCTCTGGTGGGGCAGAAAAACTTGGCTGAAAACTTATATCTCCTGATCGCTTTCCCTTTTGCATGAAAATCGCCCATCTGATACCTACTTTCTTCCCCTCGGCTGGCGGGGCGGAGATCTGTGTGCATAATGTGGCAACCTGTCAGGCGGCAATGGGCCATGACGTTATGGTGATTACCCATGCACGGGACACGACCAATCTTGCGGGAAAGCCTTTTGTCTATAAAAAGTTAACGGTTCCTCGACCACCCCTCTACTGGAGTTTCTTCCTCGCCCGGGCCTACATAGAGTTCTTTCTTGCTTTCCTGCACAAGAAATACGGATTTGATGTCTGGCAGGTGACCATGGGCTACCCCTTGGGGGCGGGCAGCGTGGCATTTTTCAAGCGACGGCGCATTCCATGCGTGTTGCGCTGTTGCGGCGATGATATCCAGGTGAAACCTCAGCTCGGCTACGGAGCGAGACTTAACCATCGTATTGATCATATTGTCCGAGCCACGTACCCGGAATTTGATGCCTTTGTCGCCAATTCGGAAAGCATGCGGGCGGAGTATCTGAAGCTTGGCATTCCCCCTGCAAAAATCTTTTTGATTCCAAATGGGGTTGACTCCCGTCGTTTTCGCGCTAGTAGCCGCGACGGGAGTTTTCGGCAGGCGCATGGCATTGCCTTGACCAGCAAAATCATCCTTTCAGTGGGCAGAAATCACCCCAAGAAAGGCTATGATCTTATTCCGCCGATTTTGCAACGGTTGCAGGCTGACACGAACAATGATTTTATCTGGATCATCATCGGCAAGGATAGTGGCACCATCAAGCCCTTGGCAGAGCGCTATGGGGTTGCGGAGAAACTTTTACTCATTGACGGGATCTGGGGTTCGGCTGCCGATTTGTATCAGTTCCCGGCCCCGGAACTCATAGCCTACTATGTCAATGCGGATCTCTTTGTCCTGCCGACCTACATTGAAGGCTATCCCACCGTGGTGCTCGAAGCCCTGGCCGCCGGATTGCCGGTGATCACCTCCGATGTCCCCGGCTGTCGGGATATCGTCAGAAACAATGTAAATGGTCTGCTGGTGCCAGCCGGCGATGTCGTGGCTTTTGCTGACGCCATCACACGGGTGAACGCTGATTGTGATCTGCGGCAGAGGTTGTGCGCGCATGGTCTCGAAGGGGCCAGACAACAGGACTGGGCACGGATTGCCGCCCGGTATGTCGGGGTCTATGAATGTGTCGCCAGCAAGAGACCTGATTCCTGTCATCGAGTGGTCGGGGACATGGCATGATCCGGGTTCTCTTTCTGATTCAGTCGCTGCACCAGGGCGGGGCGGAGCGCCAGCTCGTCACCCTGCTGCACGGCCTTGACAAGGAACAGTTCCAGCCGGTGGTGGTGACCTATTATCCCGGCGGGGAGTGGGAGGAGAGGGGGCGCACCATCAGCGGAGTTGATGTGTGCACGATTCATCTTCGTGGCAGGTTCGATCTCGCCGGCATGGTGATCCGCCTCGGCAAACTGATCAGAAAGATGCGGCCGGATATTGTCTATGGGGTATTGGGCGATGCCTGCCTGCTGGCCCTCCTGCATGGGAGGTTGCTGGGCCACGCCCGGGTGATATGGGGTCTGCGGGCGAGCAATATGGATTTCAGCCGCTATTCCCGCACCTCGGCACTGGTGTATAGGCTGAGCGCAAAATTTTCCCCGTATGTTGCA
>CAZUZJ010000039.1:5080-13214 GCA_964624225.1 uncultured Desulfobulbia bacterium
ATTGTAAATTCCCGGGCTGGCCAACGCTATCATCAGAAACGGGGCTATTGCGGAAATCGGATGGTTGTCATCCCCAACGGCATTGACACGGATTTTTTCCGACCGTCGCCGGAAAAGGGCAGGGTGCTCCGCACACAACTGGGGCTCGCCACGTCGGTGTCGGTCATCGGCCGGGTGGGACGGCTAGATCCGATGAAGGATTATCCGACCTTTCTTGCCGCCGCCGCGATCCTGGCCAAAAAAAGAAAAGGACTGCGCTTTCTCGTTGCCGGCGGCGGGACGACGGAGAATCAGCGAGCAATGGCGGAGCTGGGGCGTGACCTGGGCCTTGCCGAGCAGCTGATCTGGCTCGGCCCTCGGAACGACCTGCCGGCGGTCTACAGCGCCTGTTCCCTGACCGTCTCCTCATCGGCCTTTGGGGAAGGGTTTCCCAACGTGGTGGCCGAATCTCTCGCCTGCGCGGTGCCGTGTGTGGTGACCGATGTCGGTGATTCGGCTATTATCGTTGATAACCAGGATCGTGTTGTGCCGCCGGCCGACCCGGAGGCGCTGGCCCGGGCCTGTGCCCGCGTGCTGGATTGTTCAGAAGAGGAGCGGACGGCCATCGGCAAGGCAGGGCGGTGCCGTATCGAAAACAACTTCAGTCAGGCGGAGATGGTGCGGGCGACCGAGGCGATTTTCCGCGACGTGGTAACGCCCAAGCCATCGTGCTGAAGAAGACCGGCCTCATCCTACACGAGAGGAGAACCCCCCAATCATGCATCAGAGTTCACTGGCCAACATGCGATCCTTCCGGGAAAGGTTTCTCGAAGCGCGGCGGGATGACGCGCTTGTCATCCTTGATATCGGCAGCTGCGATGTCAACGGCTCGTACCGGCCGCTCTTTGAAGAGCCGCGCTGGTCTTATCGGGGAGTGGATCTGGAGGCGGGCAAGAATGTCGATCTGGTGATCCGGGACCCGTACCACTGGCGGGAGATCGCCGCTGCGAGCGCTGATGTCGTTATCTCCGGCCAGGCCTTTGAGCATATCGAATACTTCTGGCTGACCATGCTGGAGGTGCACCGGGTCCTCAAGACCGGCGGGCTGTGCTGCATCATTGCCCCGTCGAGCGGGCCGGAACACCGTTTTCCGGTGGATTGCTGGCGTTTTTATGGAGACGGCTTCCGTTCTCTCGCTCGTTTTGCCAACCTTGACGTTGTTGAAATAGTCACCACCAGTGATTTTTCGCCATTTACCGACGGCAGCAAGATGTGGAAGGATACGGTGTTCATCGGCCGCAAACCGGCCTGTTCTCTGGCGGCGGCTTGGCGGGCCAGGGTGAAGCAGATGGTGTTGCGGTGGGTGATGGTTGGCCCCGGGCGGTCTTGGTGATTTTTTTTCGGATGGGGCGTGGTTTTTGTATCCCCGCTCCGGGAGAAATGCTCATGCCGCGGCCGGCAATGTCATTTTCACGACATAACCGGGGCTGAGAAGCAGCTCGCTGTTCATGGTTTTTCCCTGTTCCGGCAGAAAACAGGCGTTCGGCAGCCACTCAATGGTGATCGGATCGCAGCCTTTGGCGGCAAAGGTGTCGCACCATTGCCGGTGATCCATGACCGGGCCACGGATGGTAGCGGCGGCCGGCAGAAAGCTTCCCCGGATCAGGGCGTGCAGCAGGGGAAGATAGGAGAGGTTGGCCATGACGGCAAACACCTCGCCGCCGGGTCGGCAATTGGCGACAAGCCAGGACCAGGCGGCATTGAGATCCCAGCCGGTCAGCAGGGTCAGCGGCAGGATAATGCGCTCAACCGGCGCCTCCAGCCCCGGCAGTTGCGCCCAGAGGGCGTCGGCCGGCAATGTCCGGAGATGTGTTTTGGGCAGGGTTTCCAGTGAAACCTGCGGTTGCTGTCCCGGCAGGGACGGGAAAATGATGGCGGTGTCGGCCGCCGTCATCCTGATGCCGCAGGCGAAAAGAAAGGCGACGATTTCCTGCCAGGTGGAAGGCGAGAGGTGAATAATGAAGTTTTTGAAGGGATGTTCCTGCACGGCGCTGTCAGTGGGTGATTTTTCGTTGTTGCGAACCGTCGGAATCGTCGTTTTTTACGATTCCGACCAACCGTCACGGTTTGCAGGCTGTTTCCCGCAATGCTCCACTCTAACAAAAGGCGGTGGCCCGGTCAATGGAATTGCCTGGTCCTGGAAAAAGAGAAAAACAACATGATCAAATACGAATACACCATCGACCGCAGCAACCCCAACTACGCGGCCAACCGGATTCTCGCCCAGATCCGGCCCGGAGCCCGCGTGCTTGATGTCGGCTGTTCCAGCGGTTATCTGGCCTCTCTTTTGCGGGACGAGTTCTCCTGCCGCGTCACCGGGATCGAACTGGACGCCGAGGCGGCGGCAAAGGCGGCGGCCGTCTGTGACCGGGTGGTGGTCGGTGATGTCGAGAAGCTGTCAGGGTCGCTGTTTGCCGACAGTTCCTTTGACATCATCATCTTTGCCGATGTCCTGGAGCATCTGCGCGATCCGCGGACAGTGCTGACCAAAGTCCTCCCCTGGCTTGCCGGGGAGGGTTTTGTGGTTGTTTCCATCCCCAATTTCGGGTACAAAGGGGTGCTGCTCGCTCTGGCCGATGGACAGCTCGAGCGGACCAGCCACGGCATCCTCGATGACACCCATGTGCAGTTTTTCGCCCTGCCGGAGATCTTCGCCCTGCTGGCGTCCGCCGGCCTGCTGCCTGTTATGCTGGATCGGACAAACAAGGGCATCGCCGATTCCGAATTTGCCCGGCGGAAATTCGTTCTGCCGGATGAGCTGCAAGGGCTGATCGACCAGGGGCCGGAAGTGGACACCTATCAATTCATTGTCAAGGCCTGCCCGGCAGGTCCTGCTTCGCTGCCGCTTGCTGCCCGATTCATGGCCGATATGGTCCTGCAAGAAGGCGAGTTGAGAAAAGAATATCATGGCCGGATGAAATTTCTCCAGCAGGTCATTGATGAAAAAAACCGCATGATCACTGATCGTGACGGGGTTATTGCCGGGAAAAACACCCTCATTGTCGAAAAAAACAGTGTCATCGCCGCCATGCAGAAGACCATTGACAGCAAGAACGGCATGATTGGCGAACGCGATGAGGTGATCAGCCGCAAGAACGAGATGATCCGCGTCCGGGATGAGGCGATCAGGACAAAAAACGAACAGATCGCCCGGTTGACCGAGGAGTTGAATCGGCGCTGGACCTCGCGCCTGATCAATGCGGTCAGAAAGAAAAACACCAGATGAAGATATACATCAAGATCGGCGTACCGCGCTGGGAGGAGGCGCGCAACTGGGGAGATTACCATTATGCCAGGGCCATGGCCAGGGCGCTGGGGGAGCTGGGCCATGACACGGTCATCCAGATCCTGCCGGAGTGGGATCTGCCGGTTGATGCTGACAGCGATGTCACCATTCATCTCATGGGACTCTCCCCCTATCGGGTGAAAAAGGGGCCGCTCAACGTCATCTGGATCATCAGTCATCCGGACAAGGCGATGACCCTCGATCTCAACCGCTACGATCTGGTCTTTGCCGCCTCCGCTTCCCTGGCCCGCCATCTGGCCGGCACAATCTCGTCGCCGGTGCACGAGCTGCTGCAGTTCGCCGACACCTATCACATGTATCCGGACGTGCAGGAAGAGAGAAAAACGGATATTCTTTTTGTCGGCAATTCCCGTAAGGTATTCCGCCAGATTGTCCGGGACATCCTCGCCTGTGCCCGACCGGTGCAGATCTGGGGCAGCAACTGGGAGATGTTTCTGCCCGCCGGGCAGATCCGCGGCCGCTATTTCCCCTATGAGGAGGTGCGGCAGCTTTATTCCTCCTGCGCCATTCTTCTCAACGATCACTGGGAGGATATGCGGCGCTGGAATCTGGTCAACAACCGGATTTTTGACGCCCTGGCCTGCAAGACCCTGGTGGTCAGCGATCATGTGGCGGATATCGGCCGGTTGTTCGGCGATGCGGTGATTACCTATCAGGACAGAGACGATCTCTGCGCGCGGGTCGGCTATTATCTCGACCGGGAGGAAGAGCGGCGGGAGCTGGTCGAGAGCGGCTATCAGGCGGTCGTTACAGGTCATGGCGTGCAGCCGCGCATGGCGGAAATGCTGGAAAAATTGAACGGACCCGGTCTGCGGCCGCGATCGGTTGCCGGGCCGTTCCGGTATCTGCGTAACCTGCTCGGGATGTGAGGAGAAACAACAGACGTGTCGGCAACCAGAATGCAGCAAGTCAAACTGCTCTGCGCCAGGGGCCTGATCCGGCTGCTGGGCACGGAGCGCTTTTATTTTTTCTACAACCGTTACCGGTTGCTGCGGGACGGCCAGGCCCCGATCCAGCCGCCACCGGTCTCCGCCGGCGCTTCTCCGATCGGGCGCAAGGAAAGCCTGCACGTCAATTTCGGCAAACGCAGTGATCTGCTTCCCTTTCTGCGCCGCAATATTGCCCCCTGTCCCCATAACAGCGAGGTTCCCTCGGTCAGCATCATCATCCTCAACCGCAACGGTGTTGACTATCTCAAGCGTCTCTTTCCGACCCTGCAGGCCCATACCATGTATCCGCGCTTCGAGATCATCCTGGTGGACAATGCCTCCAGCGACACCTCGTGCGCCTGGGCGGAGGGGTATGGCTTTGCCGAGCTGACCGTCATCCGGCTGGACAAAAATTATTCCTTTTCCGCGGCCAACAATATCGGCGCCCGCAGGGCCAAAGGCGATTATCTGGTTTTTCTGAACAATGACACCGAGGTCTGTTACGGCTGGCTGGCTGAGGCCATGCGCTGTTTCGAGCGTTTTCCCAAGGCCGCCTGCGTCGGTTCCACCCTGGTTTATGCGGAAATCAGCTCCCTTGACAAGGGAGGAGACTGGGTGCTGCCCGGCCTTTCCGTCCAGCATGCCGGCTGCGCCTTCCGCTACGAGGGTGACTTTCTCCGGCCCTTCAATGTCGGCAAATACCGCCATCCCCTTCATCTCGACCGCGTCGCGAAGGCGGTACCGGCGGTGTCCGCTGCCTGTCAGGTCTGGAAGAGGCAGCTCTTTGACGAGATCGGCGGCTTTGACGAGGGCTATTTTTACGGCTACGAAGATGTCGATATCTGCCTCAAGGCGCGGGAGGCGGGATATGAGGTCATCCACTGTCCCACCAGTGTCGTCATCCATCATGAGTTCGGCACCCAGAAGCGGGTCGAGTCAACGGAAAAGCAGCAGAACCGTTTGCGCAACATGGCCCATTTCTCCGCACGCTGGTATGACGGCCTGCGCCGCGATTTCTGGCGGGAGAAGCTCGGCGGCCTGCCGTTTCTGGCGGAAACCGGGCTGACCATCGCCATCACCGTCACCGAGTACCATCCGCTGACAACCTGCGGTGATTACTTTTCCGCCGTCGGCCTCGGCAACGCCCTGGAGAGCCTGGGCTACCGGGTGGTCTATCTGCCCCGGCGGCCGGTGGATGAATGGCGCATGGTCCCCGATGACATCGATGTGCTGCTGGTGATGATGGATGATTTCCCGCTGGACAGGTCACGGCTGCGCCAGGGCATCATCACCGTTGCCTGGATCAGAAACTGGGTGGACCGCTGGTCGCAGCGGCCCTGGTTGCAGAACTATGATATGGTGCTGGCCAGCTCCACCACCAGTTTGCGGACCATCGCCCCGCGTCTGCGGCCGGAGCAGTACCAGGGGGTGCTGCGCATCGCCGCCGATCCCGGCCTCTTTCATCCGCAAACGGTTGATGACCGCTATGCCAGCGACCTCTGCTTTGTCGGCAATATGTTTCATGTTCCCCGGGACATCGCCGCCAATCTCAATCTGAAAAAAGACTGGCGTTTCCGTTACTGGGGCCGGCTGGAGAGTCCCGGGCACCCCTTTACCCCCTATCACGAGGGGCGGGTCTCCTATTACGAGGTGCCGGCCATCTACAATTCCGCCCGGATCGTCCTGGAGGACTGCACGCCGATGTGTAAACCCTGGGGCTGCATCAATTCCCGCACCTTCGAGGCCATGGCCTGCGGCGCCTGCGTGGTTTCCAACGATGTCCCGGAACTGCGGGAGCTTTTTGCCGATGCGATTCTTATCTACCGGAACCGGCAGGAGCTTGACGAGCTGCTGACCTATTATCTCGAACACGACGACGAGCGCCGGGCCATCGGCGCGAAGGCGGCGGCGATGATCCGCGAGAACCATACCTACCCGAGACGGGCGGGGGAGTTCCGCGCCCATCTGGCCGCCTGCCTGCGTATTGAAACCCCATGAGCCGGACAGCGCCGTAACGGTAACATTTTGACATCACTGCATTTTCTCAGAAGATTCCCGTTTCTGGCCGTCGCCCATCGGCAGACGCTTCAGCTGATGATCGAACGGGATTTCCGGACCCGCTATGTCCAGTCCATCGGCGGCGTGCTGTGGGCCTTTGCCAACCCCCTGCTGCTGGTGCTGGTCTATACCCTGATCTTTTCCCTGGTCTTCAAACGGGAGGCCGGGGAGGCGCCTTTTTCTCTCTGGCTCTTTGCCGGCCTGCTGCCCTGGCTCTTTTTCTCCGAGGTGCTGAAAAATGCGGTCACGGTCATCGAGAAAAACAAAAACCTGGTGGTGAAAACGCCCTTCCAGCCCGAACTCCTTTCCCTGGTGGTCATCGGCGCCGCCCTGGTCGGTCATGCGGCCGGGGTCGCCATTCTGCTCCTGCTGCTGCTGGTCAGCGGCCATCCGCCCGGCATCGGCATTCTGGCGCTGCCGTTCTACACGATGGCGCTTATCGCCTTTTCCCTGGGATTGAGCTGGATCATCTCCTCGCTCTATCTCTTTGTCCGTGACATCGGCCAGGTGGTGCAGCTTCTGTTGCAGCTCTGGTTTTACCTCTGCCCCATCGTCTATCCCGCGACCATTATCCCGGAAAAATACCGCTTTCTCTACAGCCTCAACCCGATGTATTTCATTATCCGGGGGTACCGACAGGCCCTGGTTGAGGCAAACGCCATGGTGGGCGGCGATGTTCTGCTTTTTCTCGGCTGGACCGGGGCGGCCCTGTTGATCGGCGCCTTTGTCTTCGGCCGACTGAAGAATCAGTTTGTTGAGATGCTTTGATTTTGCTGGCGTCGCAAACATCTCCTCTGTCCACTCTATGGTGAAAAAGGAAAAAAGCGCCCATGTCCCGTAAAATTGTCGAGGTTGCCGACGTCTCGAAGCTCTACCGGATCTATGCCTCGCCCCGCGATCGGCTGAAGGAGGCCTTTGCTCCGGCCAACCGTTCCTTTCACACCGATTTCTGGGCCCTGCGCAACGTCTCCTTCTCGGTTTACCAGGGCGAAACCATGGGCATCCTCGGGGTCAACGGCAGCGGCAAGTCGACCCTGCTCAAAATCATCTGCGGCTATCTCGAACCGACCACCGGCAGCGTCACCAGCAGGGGAGTGATCTCCGCCATTCTGGAACTGGGCACCGGTTTCAACCGGGACTTCACCGGTCGCAACAATGTCCAGCTCTATTGCAGCCTGATGGGGATGTCCGGCGAGGCGATCCGTGACAAGATGCCGCTCATCGAGGAGTTCGCCGAACTCGGTGATTTTTTCGACCGGCCCCTGCGTCTTTACTCCAGCGGCATGGTGATGCGTCTTGCCTTTGCCTGCACCATCTACGTCGATCCGCAGATTCTCATCATCGACGAGGCCCTGGCGGTGGGCGACATGGCCTTTCAGCACAAGTGCATGCACCGGATCAAGCAGTTGCAGGAAAAGGGGGTGACCCTGCTCTTTGTCAGCCACAGCATGGCAACGATCAAGAGTCTGTGCAACAAGGCGATCATGCTGGAAAGGGGCGAGAAAATCTACGCCGGTGACGCCGCCGAGGTGGCCAACTTCTACCACGATTACCTGGCTCGGCGGGAAGAGAAGAGCTCCGGGGCAGGACAACAGGTTGTCGCGACGGAAGAGCCGCCTGCGGAGAAAACCGGGGAGGAAAACGGCGAGGGTCGGAACAGGCCCGGCACCGGTGAGATCCGCATCCAGTCGGTCACCGTGGTCGATGAAGCGGGAAGGGAACTGACCGAGGTGGAATTTGACCAGCCGGTGCGCATCCGTATCCAGATGCAGGCCTTTGCCGAGGCGATCCCCCGGGTGGT